>DATNQE010000225.1:0-7532 GCA_036702895.1 Trichocoleus sp.
TTCTCTTAGACGTTCGCACCCTTCAGGAATACCAGGGCGAAGTATTCCTAATGAAGCCACCAGAAGATAGCGAACGGGCGGGCCACATTCCAGGAGCCGTTCACATTGAACACATCCTTACTCTGAACGAGGACGGCACCTTCAAATCATTTGGTGAACTGCAGCTCCTCTTCAAGAACAGCGGCATTACTCCCGATAAGGAGGTGTTTCCCTACTGCGCAGTCGGCGGGCGATCGGCCTATATGTGGTTTATCTTGAAGTACCTACTGGGGTACCCCAAGGTGCGCAACTACGACGGCTCCTGGAACGAATGGAGCCGGGTGCCGAGTGTCCCGGTCGAAAGGTAGACCGTTAGCTGACTACAGATTCGAGCCTGTCGGCCACGTCTGTAACCTCTGGCAAGGCGGCTGGCTGAGTTTCAAACACCAGTTCACCGTCCACCAAGTCGATGACTACGGTAGAGCCTTCATCAAAAGCGTTTTCCAGGATCTTGGTAGCCAGCGGGTTTTCTAGCTCCCGCTGGATAGCCCGCTTCAGTGGACGCGCCCCATACACAGGGTCGTAGCCCCGCTGGGCAATGAAGTCCAGGGCCGCTTTGGTGATCTTCATACCGATTTTCTGGTCGGCCAGCCGCTTCTGCACTCGCTTCACCTGGAGCGCCACAATATCGCGCAGCTCCTTCTTACCCAGCGGGTGGAACAGAATCAGGTCGTCCACACGGTTGAGAAATTCGGGCCGGAACTGCTTGCGCAGCGCCTGCAGGACACGCGATCGCATCTCGTCATAGCGTGAGTCATCGCCCGCCACATCAAGAATGTGCTCACTCCCGATGTTGCTGGTCATGATTACGACCGTATTGCGAAAGTCCACTAGGTGGCCTTGGGAGTCAGTGATGCGGCCATCGTCCAGCACCTGCAGCAGGATGTTGAACACGTCGGGGTGGGCCTTCTCCACCTCGTCGAGCAGTACTACCGAGTAGGGGTGCCGCCGCACCGATTCCGAAAGCTGGCCGCCTTCCTCGTAGCCCACATAGCCCGGAGGCGCACCAACCAGGCGCGACACCGCGTGCTTCTCCATGTACTCCGACATGTCAATGCGGATTAGAGAGCTTTCTGAGTCGAACAATAGCTCTGCCAGCGCCCGCGCCAGCTCCGTCTTACCGACCCCAGTAGGCCCCATAAACAGGAAGGAACCCAGCGGTCTGCCGGGGTCGTTCATCCCCGCCCGGGCCCGCCGGATAGAGGCCGCAACTGCCGCTACAGGCTCCTGCTGGCCAATCACCCGGTTATGCAGATGGCTCTCTAGCTGCAGCAGCTTCTGCCGCTCCGACTCCATCAGCCGGTTCACCGGAATGCCCGTCCACTTCGCCACAATCTCGGCAATATCCGCTTCGGTCACCTGCTCTCGCAGCAGCGTTGACCCCTTCTCATGAATTTCAATCAGCCGGGCTTCTTTGGCTTCGCGCTCCCGCTGCACCGCCTCTAGCTTGCCGTACTTGAGCTGAGCCGCCTTGTTGAGGTCGTAGGCCCGCTCTGCCTGCTCAACCTGCAGGCGCAGCTGGTCCTCCTCCTCCTTGAGGGTATTGATCGCGTCAATGACCTCTTTTTCCCCCTGCCACTGTTCACTCAGCTCCTGCTGTCGAGCTGCCAGATCAGCAATCTCCTGGCGAATCCGCATCAGCCGTTCCTGCGACGTGCGATACGCCGGGCTAGAGCCGTCCTCCCCCTCCAGGGACAGCTTTTCCATCTCTAGCTGCATCAACCGCCGGTCGATAATTTCTAAGTCCTCCGGCTTGGAGGTAATCTCCATCTTCAGTTTGGCAGCCGCTTCGTCGACGAGGTCAATCGCTTTGTCGGGCAAGAAGCGATCGCTAATGTAGCGATCTGAGAGCACTGCCGCCGCGACCAGCGCCGAGTCGGCAATCTTGACGCCGTGGTGTACCTCGTAGCGCTCCTTCAGTCCGCGCAAAATCGACACGGTATCTTCAGCGCTGGGCTGCCCCACATACACCTGCTGGAACCGCCGCTCTAGAGCCGCATCTTTTTCGATGTGCTTGCGATACTCGTCTAGCGTGGTCGCCCCAATACAGCGCAGCTCGCCCCGCGCCAGCATGGGCTTGAGCATGTTGCCCGCATCCATGGTGCCTTGGCCAGCCCCGGCTCCCACAACGGTGTGCAGCTCGTCAATAAAGAGCACAATTTGCCCTTCCGATTCGGTGACTTCTTTAAGTACCGAGCGGAGCCGATCCTCAAACTCGCCGCGGTACTTGGCTCCGGCAATCAGACCGCCAATATCTAGGGAGATAAGCTGTCGATTTTTCAGCGATTCAGGCACGTCGCCATTGATGATGCGCTGGGCCAGGGCTTCTGCGATCGCAGTTTTGCCCACCCCCGGCTCCCCAATTAGCACCGGGTTGTTCTTGGTGCGGCGAGAGAGCACCTGAATCACCCGGCGAATCTCTTCATCTCGACCAATCACCGGATCGAGCTTGCCATCTCGCGCCTGCTCCGTCAGGTCGCGCCCATACTTCTCCAGCGCCTGAAACTGACTCTCCGGGTTCTGGTCGGTCACCTTTTGGCCGCCGCGGACCGCTCGAATGGCCGCCATCAACTCTGGGGCTTCTACATTGAAACCGCGCAGCAGCCGTCGCCCAATCCGCTCGTCCTCCTGAAAGCCTAGCAGCAGGTGCTCGACCGAGATGAACTTATCCTGCAAATTCTGCCGCGCTGCCTCGGCCTTGTCCAGCATCCGATCTAAGCTTTGGCCCAAGTACAGGTTGTTATCAGCAGCAGCTCGCACCCGCGCCTGCCGCTGAGCAAATGTGCCAAGCTCATCCACCAGTAAGTCCGGGTCTAGCCGCGCCTTGCGCAAAATGCTGTGGGCCAGGCCCTCTTCCTCTTGATCCAGCAGCGCAATAATGACGTGCTCCACCTCCATGTACTGATGTTTGTACCGGCGGGCAACATCTTGGGCTTCAGCAATGGCAGACCAGGCTTTGTCAGTAAACTTATTGGGATCGGTCGGCTGCATGGTAGGGAAAGCGGGCGCAGATAACGGCGCTGTGTAGTTTTATAAACAGGGAATGTTTCAGTATATCAGGGGAGCCCAAAGGCGCGTGAAGAGGCGGTTCGGGGAATGAGATGGCTTTAAAGAGACGGTTACAGGTTTCAGGTCAAAACCATCGTTCTTAAACGCAGAAAACTGCCCTGGATATCTCAAAACTATCTTCTAGAGTTACGGGTTAACCCTATCCGTTGGATTTCAGCCAAAGTAAAAACCTTAAAAACAGCGCTGTAAGCTGCGTTATTAAAGCCTGGGGCTCAGCCGTTTGACATCAGCCCCAGATTTGAAACCGTCAGAAATCCAGCTTTACTACGTTTAGGGCGTACTTCGGCTTAGCTCGCAACCGCCTGGGGCTCTTCCTGCTTCTCCTGCTGCGAGGAGCCCTGAGTACCCAGCTGAATCAGTTCTATCTTGTAGCCATCAGGATCTTCTACAAAGGCAATGACGGTACTGCCATGCTTCATAGGCCCTGGCTCCCGGGTGACCTTGCCGCCCTGAGCCTTGATCTGCTCGCAGGTGCCGTAAATATCATCTACGCCCAGAGCAATGTGACCGTAGGCATTGCCGAGGTCGTAGCTCTCAACACCCCAGTTATAGGTCAACTCAATTACCGAGTGATCAGACTCCTCGCCATACCCCACAAAGGCCAGGGTAAATTGCCCGCCTGGATACTCTTTTTGCCGAAGCAGTTTCATGCCCAGCACATCACAATAGAACTTTAGGGACTCTTCCAGGTTGCCCACTCGGAGCATGGTGTGGAGTAATCGCATAGATTCATCACCTTTTGCTTCGCCTTCCTTCTATTGTGACGGAAAACCTGAAATCCGAGGGCTAGCAGCGCCCCGAACACCGCGAATTCACCCCTACCAGCGGTACTTAGCAGCAGTCCCACAGGCTTTCCCCTGAACCCCCTCCCTGAACACCCCCCTAAATACCCCCTAAATAGCCCCTCCTGTTCTCTATGGATACTATCGACTTTCGCTCCGATACCGTCACCTGGCCCACACCCGCCATGCGAAACGCTATGGCCACAGCTGCTGTAGGGGACGATGTTTACGGAGAAGACCCGACCGTTAATGCCCTGGAAGCTCTAGCCGCTGAAATGCTGGGCAAGGAAGCAGGCTTATTCGTCAGCAGCGGCACCCAGGGTAATCTAGTCGCTGCTCTAACCCATGCCCAACGCGGCGATGAAGCAATTCTCGGAGAAGATGCCCACATGTTCTGCTGGGAAGCAGGCGGTCTAGCTGTGCTCGGGGGCATTACGCCCCGACCTTTACCCACCGATGCCAATGGCAGAATGGATCTCGACCAGATTCGCAGCGCAGTTCGGGGTGACAACCCCCATTGGCCTCGTAGCCGCCTGATTTTGACGGAGAACAGCTCTGGCGGTAACTATGGATCTGCCATTGAGCCAGAGTATTTTGCAGCAGTTCGAGAAATTGCCGATGAGTATGGATTGCGATCGCACCTCGATGGTGCACGCCTGTTCAACGCCACTACAGCCCTCAAGATTGACCCTAAAGCTATCGCTCAGTCCGTAGACTCCGTAAGCATTTGTCTCAGCAAAGGGCTCTGTGCTCCGGCAGGGTCAGTTTTAGTAGGCAGGCAAGAATTTATTCATCAGGCCCGGCGCACTCGAAAGCTGTTGGGTGGCGGTATGCGACAGGCTGGAGTGTTAGCGGCTGCCGGCTTAATCGCCCTCAAGGATATGACTCGGCGTCTTCACGAAGACCACACCAACGCCAAAGATCTCGCCCAGGGGCTCGCTACTATCCCCTATATCCAGGTTCAGCCCGAGCGAGTACAAACCAATATGGTCTTTTTCGACCTTATGGAGACTGCTCCTATCAAACCCCAAGAGCTGGTAGCAAAGCTGCAAGATAGCCACGGCATCCGCTTGGGAAGCTATGGCGGCCGTAGTTTTCGGGCCGTCACCCACTACTGGATTCGACCCGACCATGTAGACGCCTTGCTAGTCGCTTTGAAGCAAATTCTGGCCTAAACAAGCTTGAGCAGAATGGATTACAGGGGCTGCGTTTCCAGTTAGGGGGCTCTCTCCTGCACCCCGCCTCCTAACCAATCCGTTCACTGCTATAGAACAACAGCCATCAACCCCAACCCCTTCTCACAAGAGCCTCCTCATTTCAACGTAGGATTGTAAATACGTGATTGCAGTCAACCCCGACGCTCGAATGGACATTAAAAACGGTTTCGTTGCCGCCATCGGTAATACCCCTCTCATTCGCCTTAACAGCTTCAGCGAAGAGACAGGCTGCGAAATCTTGGGCAAAGCCGAATTTCTTAACCCCGGTGGGTCAGTCAAAGATCGCGCCGCACTCTACATCATTCAAGATGCTGAGGAACAGGGTCTGCTCAAACCAGGGGGCACCGTCGTCGAAGGCACCGCTGGCAATACCGGCATCGGTTTGGCCCATATCTGCAATGCCAAAGGCTACCGCTGCCTAATCATCATTCCCGACACCCAGTCCCAAGAAAAGATTGACCTGCTGCGAACTCTGGGTGCAGAGGTAAGAACTGTGCCCGCAGTCCCCTATAGAGACCCGAACAACTACGTCAGGCTCTCCGGTCGCTTAGCCGCAGAAATTGACAACGCCATCTGGGCCAACCAGTTCGACAACTTAGCCAACCGCCGTGCCCACTACGAAACGACCGCCCCTGAGATCTGGGACCAAACCGGCGGCAAGATAGACGCCTGGGTCACCGCCACCGGCACGGGAGGCACCTATGCAGGAGCAGCTCTTTTCTTCAAAGAGAAAAACCCCGACATCAGATGCGTACTCGCTGACCCTATGGGCAGCGGCCTCTACAGCTATGTTAAAACCGGAGAGATCTCAACCGAGGGCAACTCCATTACCGAAGGCATCGGCAACAGCCGAGTCACTGCCAACATGGAGGGAGCCCCGGCAGACGATGCCATTCGAGTAGACGACCACGAGGCATTGCGGGTAATTTACCAGTTGCTCCACAAGGAAGGGCTCTTCATGGGCGGCTCGGTCGGTATTAATGTAGCTGCGGCAGTCAAGCTGGCTCAGCAGCTGGGGCCAGGACACACAATTGTCACTGTCCTTTGCGACGGCGGCACTCGCTACCAGTCCCGCCTATACAATCGCCCCTGGCTTGAAGAGCGCGGTCTCTGGTCAGACGCTCTGGTCCAGACCTAGTTCTGCTGAATTGCTTTCCATCAAATCTCCATAAACTAACGCCCAGAGAAATTTCTCTGGGCGTTAGTTTGTTTGCTACTTCAACTCAGTTTCGAATCAACCAGGCTAGACATGCCCAAAGGCCTTAGTCATCGACAATACCAAGCAGGTTAAGGAGGTTAAACGGAGCCAGGATTGGAGAAACAGCACGGCCAATTGCATCTAAGACGTTGAGATAGCCCTTCTTGGGCACTACCACCACATCCCCATCCTGAATCTGATTGTTGTCAATCAAGCTGCTCAAATCTACAGTTTGCTCTTCAATCTGGCCGGTATCGGTCAGCCGCACCAGTGTGACGTTGTTGAGCCGTGCGTCATCTGTTGGGCCACCCGCCGCAGCAACCGCACTAGAGATCGAGCTGTTGGGCTGTACAGTCACTTCTCCGGGTCGCTCAACTTCTCCAACCACCCGCACCCGTACATTTGTTGGGGCAAAGCTAGAGCTAGCAATTAGCCGTGGATCTAGACTTTCACCCGAGCGAGCCACAGGTACAAAAACAGAGTCTCCATCGGCCAGCACCACAACGCCTGTATCTTGACCTGTGGCTAGAGTATCCCACAGGTTAACAGTGAATTCTCGTGTCGTACCGTTGGGTAAGCGGCGCTGCACGATAATACTGCGAATGTCAGCGGTACGCCGAATGCCACCTGCCGCCGCCAGAGCCGAACTTAGCGTTGGGGTATTGGTTGCTGCCGTGATGTTAGCTGTAGGGCTAACTGTCGTGTTGACCTGAGTCAAACTGCTCAACTGCACAGGACCAGGACGGTAAACTTCCCCTGCAATATTAACGACAACAGGTCTTAGGACCGTGAGGTTAGCATCCACTACTGGGTCAGTCAGGTACACAGCCAGGCGGCGCTGCACGTCATCAGACAAATTGCTCAAGGTTCTACCTGCAGCAGGTACAGACCCAATGAGAGGCATGGTAATCGTGCCGTCGGGCAGAACTACTCGCGCCCCTTCAAATTCCTCGTACCCCAGCACCAGCAGCAAAATCTGATCGCCCGGTCCCAAAACATAATCGGTTAGTAGATCTTGGGAAATTCCAGAAGATCCTGGATTGTTGAAATCCAAAGACGGTGGAGAAGCAGGCAGGCCCTGGCTGAAGCTAGGCTCCTGAGCCGTTGGAGCTTGAGGCATTTCCTGGCTAGCTTGAGGAAGTTCCTGGCTAATAAGGCGAGGAGATGCGGCAGCTTCAACAGCAGGCAAGCCAGCGCCGGACTCTGAAGCATCGGCTGCGAGGAGAT
>DATNQE010000250.1:0-6567 GCA_036702895.1 Trichocoleus sp.
TGTCACGGGCAGCACTGGACTTTTGGGTAGCAACCTGATTCGGCTTTTGGTGCACCAGGGATATACAGTGCGGGCGCTGGTGCGATCGCTCCCCAAGGCTAGAGCTCAACTTGGCGATGTAGACGGTATTGAGTTCGTCGAAGGCAACATGGAGAATGTCCCTGCCTTTGCCCCAGCGCTGCAGGGCTGCGATGTGCTCTTTCACGCGGCTGCTTACTTTCGTGAATCTTACGGTTTGGGCGATCACTGGCCCAAGCTCCAGCGCGTTAACGTACAGGGCACGATTGAGCTGCTAGAAGCAGCAGAAAAGGCAGGCGTTGGTAAAGTCATTTACGTCAGCTCCTCCGGCTGCGTTGGCCTTAAGCCCGACGGCTCCCCCGGCGATGAAACGACTCCGCCAGGCACGCTCAGCTTTGACAATCTGTATTTCAGGAGCAAAGTAGCGGCGGAGGATGCCGTAGCCACCTTTCTCAAAACCCACACTCTGCCTGTCGTTCTGATTCTCCCAGGTGCCATGGTTGGCCCTGCCGATGCTGGCCCCACGGAAGCGGGCAAGCTGGTGCTGGACTTCCTCAAGGGCAAACTGCCTGCTTTACTGAGCGGCGGTATGCCGGTGGTTGATGTGCGAGATGTGGTAGCAGGCATGATCGCGACCGTGGAGTATGGCCAGTCCGGCGAGCGCTATTTGATTGGCGGCCAGTATTTCCCGATGACGACAATTATGCAAACCCTGGAGCAGGTCAGCGGTGTGCCTGCCCCCAAAGGTAAGCTACCGGGTTTTATGATGCGGCTGCTTGCCTTTGTCTCGACGGCCGTTGGCCTATTGACCCACCGCAAGCCGGACATTGCCATCCCGGCGGTGAAGTTTTTGCTGGCGAAGCTGGCCTACGACTCGACCAAAGCGCAGCAGACCCTAGGCGTTCGGTTTCGACCCTTGGATGAAACCTTGAAGGATGCGGTTGCCTGGTACCGCGACCGGGGGTTTGTTTAGCGGGGGACGGGGGGAGGGGAAGGTACAAGGTCCAGGGTAAAACTCTCCCCAGCCAGCCTAAATTCTCCTTGCCCTTACCTCCCCTACACCCTGCGCTCTGTGCCCCTTGCCTGCTCTTCTCCTCTCTTTCCTCACGCTCATGCTGAACCTCTTTTATCGCAACCGCCAGCTCCTCATCCTGACTCTGGTGCTGATCGTGGCCTGGGGTCTGTCGGCCTTCTTTACGCTGCCGCGTATGGAAGACCCCGAGATCACTCAGCGGTTTGGCAGCATCACCACTTTTTTGCCAGGGGCAACGCCGGAGCGAGTGGAGGCGCTGGTGACGGACAAAATTGAGAAGAAGCTGTTTGAGCTGCAGGAGATTGAGTCGGTGCGCTCAACTTCCAGCAACGGGGTTTCGGTGATTACGGTGGAGCTAAAGGAGTCGGTGCGCGATGTGGACCCGGTGTGGGCCAAGGTGCGCAGCAAAATGGACGATGCGGTGCCGGAGCTGCCGCCGGAGGCCAGCGCCCCTCAGTACGAAGACAGCACGACTAAAGCCAGTGCTTTGATTGTGGGGCTGACCTGGAATCTGGATCCGCCGCCCAACTACACCATTTTGCAGCGGGTGGCTGAGGGGCTGGAGGACGCGATACGAGGCATTCCTGGCGCCGATAAGGTAGAGCTGTTTGGGGTGCCGGATGAGGAGATTCAAGTTGTGATCGCACCCCCCGAGCTAGCCCGTCTGGGCTTGACGGCTCAAAGCCTGGCCCAGCAAGTTGCCGCCAGCGATGCCAAGGTGGCAGCGGGGCAGTTTCGCAGCGGCAGCAGCGACCTGCTGTTGGAGGTCAACAGTGCCCTCGACTCCCTGGCCCAAATCCGAGAGATTCCCATTCAGGTGGGCGAGTCGGGGCAGGTGGCGAGGCTGGGGGATATCGCCGAGGTCAGCAAGGGTATTGCTGAACCGGCCAGCGATTTGGCTTTTGTCAACGGTCGTCCTGCCATTGTGCTCTCGGCCACGGTGGAGTCGGCCCAGCGGGTAGACCAGTGGGCCCAGCGGGCGCGGCAAACCCTGGATCGGTTCCGGGCCAACCTGTCGGACGGGCTGGGGCTGGAAGTGGTGCTGGACCAGAGCGTCTATGTGCAGCAGCGGCTCAACGGCGTCGTTGGCAATCTGATTTTTGGGTCGGGGCTGGTGATTGCGGTTTCGCTGGTGATGCTGGGGGTGAAGTCGGCGCTGATTGTGGGGCTGGCGCTGCCCCTGACTAGCCTAATGGTGTTTGGTGCCATGAGCGCTCTAGGGGTGCCGCTGCACCAGATGTCGGTAACAGGCATCATCATTGCCCTAGGGCTGCTGATTGACAACGCCATCATTGCGGTCGATGAGGTGCAGATGCGGCTGCGCCAGGGCATGGTTCCGGCCACGGCGATTAGCGAAACGGTGCGCCACTTGGGTGTGCCGCTGCTGGCCTCGACGCTGACGACCGTGCTGGCCTTTGTGCCGATTGCTGGGTCACCGGGTGGTGTGGGTGAGTTTATCGGCACCATTGGTCTGACGGTGATTTTGGCGCTGATCAGCTCCCTGGCTCTGTCGCTGACGGTGATTCCGGCGCTGGTGGGGCTGCTGCACCGCTGGCAGCCATTCGCCCAGAGTCAATGGTTGAGTCAGGGTTTTAGCAATGACCGGATGGCGGAGCTGTATCGCCAGAGTTTGAGAACGGTGCTGCGGCGACCGTGGCTGGGAATTGGGCTGTCGCTAGTGCTGCCGATCATGGGTTTTGCGGTGTTTCCCACCCTAGAGCAGCAGTTTTTTCCGCCGACGAACCGGGACCAGTTTCAGATTGAGTTTGCCATGCCCACTCAGACGGCGCTGGCCGAAACCCAGGCCCAGGTGATGCGGGCGCGGGATCTGGTGCGGCAGCACCCGGAGGTAGATGAGGTGCACTGGTTTTTGGGCAAGAGTGCGCCGTCGTTCTTCTACAACGTAATCGGCAGCCGGGAAAACGCGGCCAACTATGCCCAGGCGATTGTGCAGCTGCGCTCTACGACGAATCTGCGGCAGACCATCCAGGCGCTGCAGAGCGAGCTAGATGGGGCCTTTCCCCAGGCGCAAGTGCTGGTGAAGCAGCTAGAGCAGGGACCACCCTTTGATGCGCCGATTGAGCTGCGGCTGTATGGATCAGACATGGAACGGCTGCGGCAGTTGGGCAACGAGCTGCGATCGCAACTGGCCCAAGTTCCGGACGTTATTCATACTCAGGCCAACCTGACCGAAGCTCTGCCCAAACTGGCGCTGTCGGTGGATGAGGAGCAGGCGCGGCGGACCGGCCTTAACAACGAAGCCATCGCCGGGCAGCTTAACACCGCGCTTGAAGGCGCAACGGGCGGTTCGATTCTAGAAGGCACCGAGAACATTCCGGTGCGGGTGCGGGTGCCCGGTTCCCAACGAGGCGATTTGGGCGGCATTGCTGGGCTGGAGATGGTGTCGCCCCAGGGGCAGGTGCCGCTCGATGCGATCGCATCGCTCTCCCTGGAACCCGATCTGGCCGTTGTCACTCGGCGGGAGGGGCAGCGGGTCAACACGGTGCAGGGTTTTATCACCGCTGGAGCACTGCCCGCTACGGTATTAGCCCAGTTCAAAGCGCAGCTCCAGGCCGGTGGCTTTGTGCTGGCGCCGGGGTATCGACTGGAGTACGGCGGCGAGGCCGATGCTCGCGGCGACGCCATTGGCAATCTGCTCTCCACTGTGAGCGTACTGGTGATTCTGATGACGGCGACCCTGGTGCTGTCGTTCAACTCCTTTGGGCTGGCGGCACTAATTGGCTCAGTGGCGCTGTGCTCGGTAGGGCTGGGGGCGCTGGCGCTGAAGGTGTTTGGCTCGCTTTTTGGCTTTACCGCTATCCTTGGCACTCTAGGCCTGATTGGGCTGGCGATCAACGACTCGATTGTGGTCCTGGCGGCGCTCAAAGAGCACCCCAAGGCGGAGCAGGGCGACCCGCGCGCAGTGGAGCAGGTAGTGTTTAAGGCAACGCGCCACGTGCTGGCGACGACGCTGACCACGATCATTGGCTTCATTCCGCTGATGCTTGACCAGACCGGATTTTGGCCGCCGCTGGCGATTGCGATCGCGGGTGGGCTCGGCGGCGCGACGGTAATGGCGCTCTACTACATTCCGTCGGCCCATCTGCTGCTGAGCCGTTTGCAGCGGCAGCGCCTGAGAAAAAGGCAGGAACTTGCACCTACTCCCTAACCCTGAAATAGTTAGCGGAGGTTTTACGAGCCCGATGGCGGCAGAAGACCAGTAATTCGGCTTTTGCCGCCAATTCAGAGGTTTGATTGAAATCTTATGTTCTGCCCCTGTAGAATACGGCCAGTCTCTATCAGCCGCTGATTAGGCTGAATTTTGCGTCTTAACCTTCTTCTAGCCAGGTTACCTTTCCTGCTAATCGCCGGTACTGTTAGAGCGATAACCACTGGATTTAGGACGGGGTGCAGGGGGGGACTCTTAGCCGAGGGCAAAGCCCACACACCCAAGCATTAGATTTCCTAAGCAATATAGCTCTTGCTGCACTGCCTGGGGAACCCTAGTAAAAGCCTGTCACGGTTTCTGCGCAAAGTTCTGAGCAGTACAGACCTAAATTGGATGCAGGTGTAGATTCTGAAGATTAGGACGAGTCTGCGCAGGTTAGGGGTGCGAGCGTATGGCGTCTGATGATGGACTGGACTGGCACGAGATTGATCATTTTGCCCAGCAGCTGAGTATTGCCCAGGGGCAGGCTCAACAGCTGCATCAAAAGATTAAAGACCCCAGCTGCATTCCTCCTGACTTAGCAAAGGAGCTCATTTCTCAGCTTCAACTGGCCCTAGAAGAGCTGCAGGTTGCCCATGAGGAGCTGCTCCAGCAGAATGAAGCCCTGGTGGCATCGCAGCAGCTGACGCAAGCGGAAGCTTACCGCTATCACGATTTGTTTGAGTTTAGTCCAGAAGCTTATTTAGTAACAGATGAGCACGGCATTATTCTAGAAGCTAACCGGGCCGCAGTTGAACTCCTCGAGCTATCCAAAGGCAGCCTGCTCGGTAAACCGATTGCTGGCTTTGTTGCTCTGGAAAAACGTTCGGAATTTCGAGTGAACTTATGTCAGGTGGTGCAAGGAGCGCGGCTAAAAGACTGGGAGTTTACTCTACAGCTGAAGCAGGGAGACAGCTTTCCGGCTGCGCTTACGGTCAATGCGCTGCAAAACCAAAACACTATCAATCTGCGCTGGCTAGTTCGAGATATTCGGAGACAAAAGCTGCTAGAGAGAGCGCTGCAACGAGACCATGAAATGCTAGAGCAGAAGGTGCAGGAGCGCACGACAGAGCTAGTAGCGCTAAACCAGCTGCTCGTAAAACACACGGAACAAGAGCGGCTAATGGGTGCGATCGCATACCAAATTCGCCAGTCTCTAGACCTCGACGCCATTCTCGACACAACGGCTATCGAAGTCCGTAAATTTCTTCAGGTAGACCGGGTAGTTATCTACCGCTTTAAAGCCGATTGGAGCGGTGTTGTTACGGTCGAATCGGTTGCGCCAGGTCGCCTGCCTATTCTCTATACCGTCATCGAAGATCCCTGTTTTCGAGAAAACTATGTTTCTCTCTATAAAGGTGGGCGAGTACGCGCCATTGAAGACATCTATACCTCAGAGCTAGACGAGTGCCACATCACGATGTTGTCCAACGCTCAGGTGCGTGCCAACCTCGTGGTTCCTATCCTTAAGGGAGAGGTTCTGTGGGGCCTGCTCATTGCCCATCACTGTCAGTCGCCCCGCCCCTGGCAAACCCTTGAGATTGAGCTGCTGCGCCAGCTCTCTACCCAGGTTGGCATTGCGATTCAACAGTCAGAATTGTATCAGCAGGTGCAGCGACTAGCCGTCATTGATGGATTGACCCAGATCTCTAATCGCCGCAACTTTGATGAGTATCTTGAGAAGATGTGGGAAAAGCTAAGCCAACAGCAAGTTCCCCTATCTCTAATTATTTGTGATGTTGACTATTTCAAGTCCTATAACGATACCTATGGTCACCAGGCAGGAGATGACTGCCTGAGAAAAGTGGCTAGCGTGATTAGCGGACACATTCAGCGAGCAAACGATCTCCTCGCTCGCTATGGGGGAGAAGAGTTTATTATTGCCCTGCCAGAAACAAACCTGCAGCAGGCAGGCAGGATGGCAGAAGCGATACGCGAGTCTGTCGAGGCGCTGGAGATAGACCACTGCAACTCTAAGTTCAACCACATAACCATTAGCCTTGGAGTTTCAAGCCTGGTTCCGGATGAGGGGGCGACATCAACAGCGCTAGTGACAGCCGCCGATCAGGCGCTTTATCAAGCTAAAGCAAAAGGCCGCAACCAGGTTTGTTTGTATAGCGAGGTGAACGACATTGAGGAGCGTTAACTTCGCGGGGGCGAGGGAGAAATACCCAGTGATCGTTTCAAGTCTCAGGCTTAGTTATCGTGATTTGGCTTATCTGCAAAAATAGGGTGATATTTGAAAATAGGGGTCGAAAAACAATATTTTGCGGTGCGGATCGGCTGCCTAAATGTGCTTACTTTCAGC
>DATNQE010000257.1:0-8159 GCA_036702895.1 Trichocoleus sp.
CTAGGACTATTTATAAAGCTGCTGCAGCAGCGGTTTCTAAGTTATTTTTCGGAGCCTTCGTTGAAAAATCGCTCTGAATCGCGGTTCTGAAACTGCCAGTATGTGAACAGATTTTACTCTAGCTTCAAAAGTTCTCTTTAATACTTCATCCCTGGTAAACCTTGTCAGTATTTATCCCAGGTATGGTTTACCAATGGGGGAGTTTTAATATCCGGGACGATCTACCACTCAATCTATAGTGCTCTTATTGGAACGTAGCCTGCGCCCCTTCTACGTAAGAACACTGGAAGTACTCACCTGCTTCTGCTCTTTCGCTCTTAGTTAGCGTTTTCAGTTCTTTTACGCTTGAAGACTCAGCTTATGTCTACATCATCTATTCAACGCGCCTTAATTCCTGCGGCCTGTGTCGCTGGCACTGTGTTTGCCGTTTCAACAGCGCCGCTAGCCATGTATAGATCCGAAGTTGTCCAGGTTGAGATTAAGAACCAGCCTCTGTTTGCCGCTGAAGTTCGCGACTTGGCAGGACCGTATCTGGGGGTTGTAGGGGTTGTCAGTGCCTCGGTGGGCGCTTGCATAATGGGTTTTTCTGGCTGGCGCCAGGCGGCTCGGAAGAGCGAAGCAGCAGAATCTAAACTGTCTGAGCTGCAGCGCAACTTGTTGGCGCAGCAGACATCCCTAGAAGCAATCAAATTTTCCGATGCTCGGCTCCGAGCTCAGCAGCTAGACGCCTTTCTCGAAGCCCCAGCTGCTCCCGAAAGCGGTGTAGCCCATTCACGAGCGCCGATAGCCGCAATTCCAAGCCACAGCGTGCCCCCTGCTGCCAAGACCCAAGAAGCTTCGAACAGCGGCAGCGGACTGGTGCTCCCAGCCAACTACCAAGCCCACTACGGGGTGCCGGCTCAGCCTCAGGAACCGGTCGCTGTAGAAGCCATGAAAGACAGAGCCATGATGGCCCTCTCGGCTGCTCAATCCTATGCCAGCTACGTTCGTTCCAGCGATTCCCCAGAATTGGCGGCAGTAGAAGTCGGCAAGACCCAAGGAGTTCAGCTTGATCAACTCCTCCTGCAGCTGCGGGAATTAGCCAGCCAGGTTGAAGAACTGCGGACGGGCACCACGGGCAGCATGGCTGCTTAATCCTAAGGGGGCACAAGCGCAAAGCTTGCTCTAGAAAGGATTGAGCGAGGAGCGCCTGACAAGGTATTCAGCTTCCTTCAAGCCAACGGCTTTGACCCCACAGCTTGTTTCTGATAGTTCAACTGCAGCAGAGATGCAGTCAGGCATCTCTGCTCGGCTGCTTAGGTAAGCGTCTAGGCGTTTGATTAGAAACAAAGCTGTCTTTGATGCACCCCGAGCACTGGTGCGGGAAAAAGCTCCGGGAATCTCTGGTGTCCTCTTTTACAGGAGCCTTGCTATACAGCTAAAACGGGTGAAAAAAATCTCGTGCAGTTGAGGCTGCACGAGATGTTGTGAAAGAGGCCAGTGCCTTGCGCTTACCGCAGCATATTGCTCTCCGGCAGGGGCAAGTTGTCATTCTCCTCGAACGGCAGCTCGGGAGCTTTACCAAAGTCAGCCGCTGCAGCATTCAAGCTGGAGCGTCCTTTCCAGGGATCTTCTGAGGTAGCTTGTGCCCTTTGTGTGGAACTTGCCTGTCCCATTGGCAGGGCTACGGCGACCGTTTGCCCTACCTGCAGGTAAGATTCCCCGGCATCAGTGAAGCGCAGGATAGCGCTGTTGGATTGGCTCAACGTCTCAACCTGCTTGTCATCAACGGCTTGAGAGAAAGAGCGGGGCTCTAGGGTCACGAGGAAGGTAACGGTCGCGCTGGGAGCTGCCCCATCTGGAGGGGTTGGAGTGCCTAGCTGCCAGTTTTCCTGGTAACGGCCATCGGCAGCCGTCTGCCAGAGCTGGAGATCGGTCTGCCAGCTACCCTGGCTGACCTGGGCAAACCGACGATCCAAAATCGCGTATTGAGGTGTTTCATCTGGGTTTGCCGGGTTTTCTGCCAATCCAGATGATTCCAACTCAAAGGCACGAACGGCAGACACGCTCAGCCGAGTTCCATCGGGTAAAGCAGCTTTTCCTTGCAGGCTGTACTGCCCGGGTTGGCCAGACGGAGCAACCTGCTCAAGGCTCAGAGTTGTCGCGGCACTGCTGGCAGCACCTGAAAAAATCTGTAGGCGATCGCAACCCGAGGATAGGAGAAATACCAATATTAACGGCAGCCAAGGCCAGAGAAATTTACGCATAAATCTTGCTGAAGAGTGTTGATAGTTAACGAAAGAGTTAGGGGCATTACCGGAAAAAATGCTGTTGGTCTATTGAAATGACTACTCAACGTTTCTAGCACTTAGTTCTTTCCATTTCCCTATATTTACTTGGAGAAATGTACTACTATGCCCCCCTTATCTGAATCTTCTTACACCCGTTATAGACTGCCTACCGGACTGCTTTTTCTGTCGCTAACCCTTGGCTGGGGGCTGATTGGGCTAGCGGGTCCTCTTCAGGCGGCCGAGTCAGAAACAGTGGGTTCCTCACTCAATGAAACAGATTCATCAAAAGGCGCTGCAAATACTCAACCAGCAAATACCCAACTAGCTGCGAGGGTTGCTATAGAGACTGCCGCTCCCGCTATTCAGGAATCGGTGGTAGAAACTGTCAACAGCACGCCTCGCCTGGACTTTGCCGAGCTGCTGCGAAGGAGGTCAGCTTCCGCAGGTACAGCTTCAGGCAGCGGTGCGCAGCCCGGGTTAGGGGGCAATCTGGTCGCTCAGATGCCGCCAGCGGTGGGAGCCACTCCGATGGGAGTCCCTGTTCCCTGGCAAAGTTTTCAGCCGGTAGCAAACGCCCAGCCTGGGTTTCCTGTCGGAGCACCTGCCGGCATGCCGGCGGGGACTTGGGTGATGGTTTGGCTGCCCTATGGAGCGCCGGGGCCGATCAACAGCCCAATGGCGAGCGGCCAAAATCCCTATAGTTCGTTTTATCCGGCCTGGGTTCCGACAGCGGCTCCGACGGTAGCTCCTAACGTGCCGACTGCCGGGGGTTGGCCAGGTGCGATCGCACCCCCAATGACCCCCCAAATGGTCTATCCGCCGATGAGCTATCCCTCGGCTGGAGCACCCTGGAGTGTACCCACGGCTGCTTACCCCTATCCGACCTATCCTGTTTACCCCACCTACCCAATCGGGGGTGCACCTGGAGTCCCTGTCGCGGCCCCAGGTGGAGCTATAGGACCGGCTGCTGCAACAGCCTTTGCCCAGCCTCAGCCAGGTCCGTTTTCCAGTGCGCCTTTCGGTTCGCCTCCCTTTGGTTCTGGCGCTGCCTATAGCCCTAATCCTGCGCTGGCAGTGCCGACGATCCCCACGAGCAGTCCTGCGGCAGCGCTGCCGCCGCCGCCCGCCCAACCCATACCAGTGATTTCGCCAGCGCCCCAGCCGGGGCCTTCCACGGCGCCTTTGAGCCCACCGCTGGGTACAGTGCAGCCTGGGTTAACTCAGCCGAATCCAATGGCGGCTATTCCGACACCAGCTAGCAGCGCGCCTATTGCAGACGTTGCGCAGGCTGCAGCCAACACAACTGCCGCGCCCTTGGTACAAGACCCGGCGGCGCCGCTGAGCGATCCCACATTTAATGTGCAAGGTCTGTATGTACTGCAGGGAGATCGCTCCTCTGCTCGAGCTCGACTCAATGGCTCTGCCTTCCTGACGCCCAATATCTTAGTGGGAGGAACGCTGGATGTAGTGACGGGGGAAGACCTAACCAGCAACGACGGCATTCAGGTGACGGAGCTGTACTTGGCCACGGCTTTGCCCAACGCGCCCGGCCTGCGCTTTCGTTTGGGGCAGCTGGATCTGACCTCTTACTTTGATCGCAACAGCTTTGCCAAAGACATTGCTCGCGACTTTTTCAACCCCATCTTCAATACCAACCCGGCTCTGCTGGCCGGGGCCAACGTCACCGCCTCTCGGCCAGCCGGGCTAGTGCAGTGGTCCGTTAATGACGACATTACCCTTAGCGCTTCCGCTTTTTCCTCCTCTCCTAATCTCAGCGACTTCGCTCTGGATGGCTTTGCTGGGGAATTGAGCTTTCGCACCGGCAATCTGATTCTGCGGGGTACTTATCTGACCGCCCGGGATACGGAGTTTCAAGGTACTCAAGACCGCCTGAGTGCGTACGGCTTAAACGCAGAACTGTTTATTCCGGAGGCAAATTTAGGCCTATTTGGCCGCTATGGCAGCTTGAACAATACCAATACGGGCCTGGCGGCCGATACCTTTAGCTTCGGCCTCAACGCGTTTGACCTCTTTATGGAGAACGACCGATTGGGCCTGGCCTACGGGCGCAATCTCAATACGGTCTCGGTTCAGGGGCGAACACCTGACGCCGTAGAGGTTTTCTATGACTTTGAGGTACTGCCCAACATCCGGATGGGCTTTACCTTCCAACAGCTCAACCAGTTTACAGAATCCGTTGCGGGCTTCCGAATTCGCAGCGATTTTGACCTGTCTCCCCGACCCTCTTTAGATTGAGGAAAGCTATGTCTGCCCATCAACCGTTTTTGTCTAGCCTCTGGCTCAGGCGGCTTGTGCTAGCTGGAATCGCGGGTTTGGCGGCGCCAGTGCTGTCGTTGAGTCTGCTGTCGCCCGCCGCTGTGTACGCGCAGACACCCCCTGTTCGCCAGGGCTACACGCTGCTTGCTCAGGATCGAGTTAACGAGGCGATTGCTTCTTTTCAGGCCGTTCTCAGGCAAAACCCCCGCGATATAGACGCTCAGCTGGGCTTGGGAATTGCCTACCGCCGGGCTGGCCGGGACAGCGACGCGCTGGCGGTCTATCAGCGGGTTTTAGAGCTCGACCCGAATAACCGGCTGGCGCTCAGTACCCTAGGATTTTTGGGCGAGTTCCGCTCAGAATGGCAGCCCATTGGTATTCAGGCGCTAACCCGCCTGTTGGAGCTCGACCCGACCAATGTCGACGCCAGAGCCCAGCGAGCCAAGCTCTACTATTACCAGGGCCTGTTTTCGCAATCGCTGGCGGACTACGCCCAGGTGCCCCAGACCCAAAACCTCGACATTCTAGGCCCTGCTGCAGAAGCCTACACCTACAGTGGCGATTACACGACCGGCCTAACGCTATTTAGCCGCTACCAGTCTGCCGGTGGGGCTATTCGAGGAGATCGTGCGATCGCATATGCTCAGGCCCTGCGGGATAGCGGCAGTGCGGCTCAAGCTGTGCAGGTGCTAGAAAATGAGCTGAGCCGCACTCCCAACCTGACACCGCAGCAGATTCGGCTGCGAGGCTCTCTGGCGACTGCTTACGCGGCGACTGCCCAATATCAGCAGGCGCTCAATGTCATACAGCCGCTGCGGGGGCGCACGGATTCTCGCTTGACCCTGGCCAGAGCCCTAAACGCCATTGGGGAGTACAGCCGCCAGCAGGGCTACTCTCAGGAAGCAGCGCAGATTTACCAGAGCGTGTTAACCACCACTCCAAATCTGCCCATTGGAGTTAGGCGGGAGGCCGTCTCGGTCTTGAGCAACCTGCCTCAATGGCGGCCCACCGCTGCTCAACTCGTGCAGACGCTAAGACAGGATCTGCCTGGAGATGCCAGCCTGGTGCTGGCCCAGCAGGTGCTGAGCTACCAGACTGGACAGATTTCCCGCGCTGGGCTGGCGCAACAGGTCCAGTCAACCTTTTCGAGCCTGCCTGCCGACCCCGTGCAGGTGCGAGCAATGGGCCAGGTCCTGAGCCGTCTAGATCCTCCCATTGCAGACCTGTTACCTCTGTATCAGAGCTTGTTAGCGGCAGGGGTGACCGAGGGCTTTCTCAATTTCCGGGTAGCGCAGATTTTAATTCAGCAGGGTCAGCTAGCTCAGGCCAAAGCGGCGCTAGCGGCCTACGCTGCGACCCCTGCAGGCAGCCGCGATCCGGCCACATCTCAGCTGCTGCTCGCCGACATTGAGCGCCGCGAAGGCAACCTAAACGCCAGCGCTCAGCGCTACCAGGCTTTAATCAGCAGCACGCAGGTCCCCGATATCCGTCGGGGCGCCCTGCAGGGTCTAGCCGCGATATATCAGGGCCAGGGCCGCTACGGCGAGGCCATTGCTCTTTACGACCAAATCATTGCTGAAAACCCCCAGGGGGCAACGGCAGCGGTGGTGGGCCGCACCGCCTTGGCCTACCAAGCAGGGCTGATCGGTGAGGCGGAGGCTACAGCCGTGTTGAATCAGAGCCTGCAGCAGGGTGGCAACCCGCCACCGGAGCTGATTGCTCTGGCAGCGGCCCTGCCGCCCGATGCGAGCCGGGCCGATCTCTACCAACGTCTGCTGGCGGTTGAGCCCGACAATCTGGGGCTGCAGTTGCGATCGCTTCAGGTTTTAGCCGAGCGCAACCCAGCGCAGGCCAAAGCCGAGATCGCTCGCCTGATCGCGCAAAACCCCAACAATCCCGATCTGTACTTTGTGCAGGGCGAAGTTGCCCAGCAGACCGGGGATGAAGCCCTAGCCCGCCAAAGCTATCTAACGCTGCTACAGCGGCAGCCCAACAACCTGGATGCGCTGCTGTCGCTGGCCGGTCTGGAGTTTCAGCAGGGTAACTATGCTCAGGCAGATACGCTCTACCGCCAGGCCCTTGCTCTAGATGGCGGCAGCGGCGTAGCCCGCACTTCTCTAGCCGCGCTAAACGCTGTGCAGGGTCGCCCTTTGGAGGCTATTCGCGACTTACGCGCCTGGCAGCAGTTCCAGCGTTCCCAAGGCGCGGTTGATCCCCAAGTCGCGATTCAAATTCAGCGCATTGAGGAGGGGCTTTTGCAACAGCGGGGCATTCAGCCGCCCTGGGAGCGTTTTTAGGGGGCCGTCGGCAGAACTGGGAGTCTGGACCCATGGCTCTGCCGGTAGCTCCTAGAGGGTAGGCCAACGGCTATAGCATTTGCTAACAACCAGGCTCTACCACTACGCTTCGACTTTTTTGAGGAAATCTAAATCGGAATTCCTGGGTCTATGTTGCGTTCTCAAAACAGCGTAAAGCAAGCGCCAGCAGCCATCGACCATCGTCTGGGTTCTAACCTTAAGCTCCTTGAACGAATGCTTCTACCCCGCCTCCCCAGATATTTGGGACACTACAAACTCGGCCGAGGGCTGCAGATTCAGCTGTTGCGCTGCGGTCTATCGGCCCTTGTTATCGGCTGCAGCCTGAGCGGCTGCACCAAATTTGCTAGCTCAGGGGCCTCTACTGCCCCAGACCCCGTGACCCCTTCGATTACGTCTACGGCATCTACCGCTTCCACAGCCGTTGGGTCTAAAAACTCATCGCCCCAGGGAACCCCCCTATCAACCGAAGCGCTGCTGCAGGAGAGCTGGGCTGCTTACAAGCAGCGCTTTATTCAGGCCGATGGTCGCGTGATTGATTGGGAAAGCAATGCTCGCACCGTTTCTGAAGGTCAAGCCTATGCTTTGCTGCGAGCCGTTTTTATCGATGACCCGGCCACCTTTGAGCAGACCTTGCGCTGGGCCGAGGACAACCTGCGGCGAGACGGCAGCTCCCAGGTGGATAGCCTATGGGCCTGGAAGTGGGGTCAACGGCCCGATGGCACTTGGGGCGTCATCGACGGCAACTTTGCCAGCGATGCCGATATCGATGCTGCTACCGCCCTGATTCTGGCGAGCCGCCGCTGGGGTCGCCCGGACTATGAGGCATTGGCTCAGGAGAAGCTATCCGATATTTGGGAGTTCTCGACTCTGGTGCTGCCTGCTCTAGCGCCCCAGGCATCCCCCCGGTACTTGCTGCCCGGCCCTCTCCAGGCGTTTCAACCGAGCCCTGGGAAGGTTTACCTCAATCCTTCTTACTTTGCTCCCTATGCTTTCCGCCTGTTTGCTCAGGTGGATCCCGATCGGGATTGGATGGCGTTGGTTGAGAGCAGCTATAGCGTTTTGGGCCAAACCAAAGCCCTTTCTCCCCAGGGGCTGCCGGGGGATTGGATAGTGCTAGAGATGGCTTCGCAGCAGCTAGAGCAGGCGTCGCCTCGAAGTTCCCTCAACAGCCGCTATGGGTTTGATGCTTACCGGGTCTGGTGGCGAGTAGCGCTAGATGCAAGCTGGTTCGATGAGCCGAGGGCAGACCAATTTCTCTCTGAGCACCTGGTATTTCTAAAATCCCTTTGGCAGC
>DATNQE010000342.1:0-6186 GCA_036702895.1 Trichocoleus sp.
GTCGGAGTAGAGAATCTGATAAACAATCACCACTCCGACAATGAAGCCAATCACGGTGCCCAGGCCAAAAATGAAGCCAATGCCCGTGCCCTCAGACCAGTACAGCTTTTCAATATCGGCAAATCCCTCCGGCGTCAGCACCGTGACGTCATCCGGCAAGATGGCCTCAAGCTGTTGTTGAACCGTTTCAAGACTGGCCCCCGGCTGAAGCTGAATTAGGCCCACCTCAATCTGGTTGGGGGAGCGATCGGCGAACAGGGTGAGAAAGGTGGAGTCGCTCACCACCACGTTGCCGTCGGCCGCAAACGACGACCCCATCTGAAACAGATCATTCACCTGGAGCTGTTTGCCGTTGACCTGAACCTGCAGCGGGCCGTTGTCCTCCAGCAGCTGGGCAATGGGGCCATACTCAGGCCTGCCGCCGCGATCAAAGAGCGCCCCGTTAAGGGGCTTAATTGCCTCTAGGTTCTGCTGAATCTCTGTGTTGGTAAAGGCTGGGTTGGCCGGGTCAAAGCCCCACACCAAAATTGTGCGGCTCTGCAACGTTTCAGGGTTGCGCCACTGGGCCGAGGCGATATAAAGCGGGCTGATGCTAGCAACTCCCTCTACTCCCAGCGCCTGATACAGCCGCTCACGAGGGCTGCTGCGAACGGCAAACAGAGTCTGAAACTGAGGGTTGGCAATGACTAGGTCGGCATCGAGATCCTGATACGGCTTAGTGGCAGCGTCGAACAGTGCCCCCTGAAAGCCCATCTGCACAAACATGAGAATGTCGGCAAAGGCAATTCCGGCCAGAGCGACCGCCAGGCGGGCCTTTTGCTTGGTGAGCAGCAGCCAGGCCAGGGGCGTTTTTCGGGTCTTAAACGGCAGCATGGGCGTTGGCTCCTAACTAATCGGCTGCGGGTTGTGTATTCGTATACCGAACATTCGTTATGCTTTGCGGCGAAGAAAAATGAGGGGCATTATTCGTCGTAGAAGCTGCTGAAGAAGCGGATTGAATGACTACCTGAACCTGCATATTGGTGAGACTGGCAACGGTGCGGCTGGCTTCGGGTGTCAGGGCGATGCGCACTTCGACCACCCGGCGGTCCAGGTTTTCCCCCGGCTGGTTGCTAAACACGTTTTGGCGGCTGATCTGCAAACCCACCTGAGAAACTACGCCCGTCAGCTCTCCGGCAAATGCCTGGCCAGTAATCACCGCGCTTTGGCCTAGGGCAACCCGACCAATGTCGGTTTGGTAGACCTCAGCCACCACGGTCATTTCATCGGTCTGACCCAAGTCAGCGATGCCACTGTCGCTCAGCTTTTCGCCGGGGCGGGTATGGATCTTGAGCACCTGCCCGGCAATGGGTGCCCGGACATTGGCCTGCTCCAGGTTAGTTTGGGCCTGCTGCAGGGCTGCGATCGCACCGTCCACCTCGGTCTGGGCTGCCTGCACATCTACCGGGCGCACCTCGGCAATCCGGTCCAGGGTTGCCGTTGCCTCTCGCAGCTGGGCCTGCAGGGTATTGAGGGTTCGATTAGCGCTCTCCCTGGCCTCGGTCAGCTCGGCCTGGGTCGTGGTAGCCGTGAGACGGTAACCGTCTAGCGCTGAAGCAGACACAGCCCCCTGCTGGTAAAGCTGCTCAAAGCGCTGATATTCCCGCTCGGCAGTCTGCACCTCGGCCTCCAGCCGAGCAATGGTTGCCGCCTGCACTGATCTGGCCCCGTCAATCTCGGCTTGAAGCCTGCTGATAGCTGCCTGCTGCGCCTGGATTTCTCCGGCCTGCGCCCCTGCCCGCACCTGGGCCAGCCGCGCCTGGGCCGATCGCACCCGCTCCTGGGCCTGGCGCACCTCATTCTCCAGGCGCTGGCGCGAGTCAAGCACCGCAACCACCTGTCCGGCCTCAACCTGGTCGCCCTCCTGCACCCGCAGCTCCAGCAGTCGGTCGCCATCGAGCGCCACCGGAGCCGCTAGCTGAATCACCTCGGTGGCGGGTTCAAGGCGGCCTAATGCGGCAATTCCCGGTGGCGGCAGAGGGGGCTCCTCCACGGGTTCTGCCGCTTCTCTAGCCTGGTTGAAGGACACCACGCCGTAGGTAGTCAGGCCGCCAACAATAGCCACCGCGCCAATCGCCAATCCCCAAAGCCCAGGTTTTTGGGGCCTCAATAGTCCTTGCATGCTCCCTCCATTAACGCCCTACTTATTTGTTGCGTTCACTCGTCGTGCTCGATAGATGCTGCAGACCCATTAGTTCCAAAACCATGAATCCAAAGACGGCTACTGCACCTGAAGCAACGAAAACAACTCCTAGCCAGGAAAGCAAATGCCCGAGCCAAACTAAGAGCATCAGGCTGCCTACTACCCAACCTATTTCAATGCCAATCACTGGCCAAACTGCGGCAGGGGGAATTTGCCTGGCACAGCTAATCGCGCAAACATAGAGCCCAACCCCCAATACCCCCGCTCCTAAAATGCTTAGTCCGTTCTGAAGTGAATACCCAAGCACAGAAACTGCATCGGTCACAAATGCATCAGACAATGGACTCGCTGCAGTTAACAGCGCCGCACCACAGACAAGGCAAACAAAACTATCAGCAAGAAGCGTTTTTCTTAGGGACGGCATAGGTAAACCCAACCTCTTATTTAGCTAAACCGTGGTGCTCCAAATAAAGCTTCAGCATGTCCAGAAGGACACGGGCATGGTCCTGAAAGGTGTAGCCTTCTGGGTCGTAAATGCGGTGCAGCAAAATGCCGTCTACGGCACTTCCCAAAAACTCAATCAGCGGCCTGTCTTCAATTCCCAATAGCTCAACAATTTGCTGTTCGCTCTCCTTCCAGACGTCACGAAAAACCTCTGTTGGATTCCCGCTTTCGCGCTTCTGATGCTGGTAATACTCAATCCAGATCAGAATTTGCTTCATGAAATAGTCTTCGTGCTGGCCCATGAACTCCAGTGCAGCCTCAATCCGCTCCAGGGGGGATTGTTTGGCGCTGAGGGCTGCGATCGCATTTTGAATATCCTGCAGCGACATTTCCCGCACCAACTGCTCAAACAGCGCCTCTTTACTAGGGAAGTAGTGGTAGAGCGTGCCGGTAGAAACGCCTAGGCCCTGAGCAATCTGCCGCATAGTCAGCGCGGCGTAGCCTTTCTCGGCAAACAGATCAAAACATTGGGTCAACAGCTCCTTACGATACTGGTCGTGGTCAACGATCTTGGGCATAGGTTCTCGAACTCCAAAGCCTGCCAAAGCCTAATTTAAGTGGCTTAAGCAACAATACCCTCTATCGTAGACCGTTTTATATCGAACGTTTGTTATGCAATTATATCTCTACGCCTCCTTAGCCGTAAAGCTTTTTTTCTAAAGTTTCTCAAGAACTTTCGCTAATTAATCTGCTGGCTGCGCTGCTGCGCCAGATAGCGCTCCGCCAGGTAGGCGCACCCCAACAGGCCACCCCCAAAGATCAACCCCTGGGAAAGCAGAGAGTGAAATGTGTAGTCCGGAAGAAAGTCTAAAAGCTTATGCAGCACCGCGTGGAACGCCAGAAAAGCCGCTATTCCTAGCCGCCACTTTGCCCGCAGGCTGGAAACCTCGCTGTGGGTCAACCAAAGCAGCGCCGTTACCAGCGGGATGTGCAGCAAGACAAACGCAGCCATCGCGGTTGGCTCTGGCAGAAGCTGCAGAATCGGCAGCAACCGCCACTCCGACTGGAGCATGGCGTCTAGCTCATGGGCCATCAGCGTGGAAAAGCTTAGGTAAAACAGAAGTTTTTCTGTCGCTGCCATTAGACTTTAGATCCTTGAAACTTTTGATAAAGCAGAATTCTCAATGTGGCGAGGTGTGGCACTAGGGTTGCGATCTCAGTCATTTGCAGCGCCCCAGTCTCCGCCGCGCTTAATAAACCCGCCGCCCCGCTCAGCTGAGCCGACGGAGTATCTGCAGCCAAAGCAACCCTAACCCTACCGCCACCTCTCAGCCGAGAATAGCGACGTCCCTAGAATCAAATTCATTCGGCCAACAACAGCATCTTCTTGGGATAAAAGAAGATAGGCGCCACCCACGACCAGAATGACCGCTATCCCGTTAGCAACAAGCTGAGCAACCTTATCTTTTCTTCTAAGTCCCATAGCGCAATCAGCGGTTGGACAACTCACCTAAACATTTAGCCGACTCCTAAAAGCAATTCTATTCATTGAGAACTTTTTATATCGAACGACCGTTATGCTTTAAAGCTTAGCTCGCCTGTATTTATTTGTAAAGGGATCTCTGCGTTGTTAAGGCCATCTAAAAAACGAGGCCGAGAGCACCGCTCCCAGCCTTGTTATCTGCCCTTATTGACTTCAGTACCCTGTTTTAACGGGACTACCGTGTTACATTCTGACGAACCACATAGTTCTCAACGGTGCTGTCGCTCAACGGCTCCAAACGGCCTTGTTTCACCAGTGCCTGGTGAATGAACGCGGCAATCTCAGCGCGGGTAGCCGGACGGTTGGGATTGAGGATCTGTGGATCGGGGTAATTAACAACAATGCCAGCCTCAGTGGCTGCAGCAACGGGCTCAACTGCGTAGAGCGGGATTTCTGGTGCATCGGCGTATTGGTTGCTAACCACTGCCGAGGGCAGCTGCTGTGGCTCTGCTATGGCTGCAGTTGTTGCTTCGGATGTTGTTGCTTCAGGTGTTTCTTCATTAGAAGGGGTCGCTGGGGCAGCCGACGTGTTAGAAGCTGTGCTAGGGGCAGAGGCAGTCGCGCCTCCTCCACTGCCCGACCCGCTCACCGCAGCTTGGCGGCGTTGGGGAGGGGTAACAAACGGCTGCATCAGGGTGGTCAGGGCCATCGGCATCATGAACGTGTTGCGGCGCTGCCGATTAGCCGTGGGAGCTGTCTGGTTAGACTGCTGGCCACTAGCGGCAGCAGGGTCAGCAGTCGCTGGAGCATTGGCGGGGGCACTGGCGACACCAGCGGCGGGAGCGGCGGTAGGCACCCTGGCTTCTGCAGTGCTCTCAAGGCCTAAATTTTGTGCCAGCGCTACCAGCGCCTCCACTCGGGAAATGTCTTGATCCGGTTTGAAGGTGCCATCGGGGTACCCGGTCATGAACCCTGCTTCGTTGGCCTCTTCGATGGCATTGCTGGCCCAGTACCCTGCGGGCACATCGGGAAACACACTACCGTCAGCAAGTTGGCGCTCCGGGGCCTGGTTAAATGCCTGCCGCAAAATTGCTGCAAACTCATCGCGCCGCACTAAGCTGTCGGGCTGGAAGGTACCCTCAGGGTAACCCGAAATAATGTCCTGCTCTGCCAGAGTTTGAATAAAGGGTTGGGCCCAGTGACCTTGAGTATCGGGAAAGCTGGCGGTCTGCTCAGGAGATGCAATCGCAGCACTTGACTGTAGCCTCAGCAAGGGAGCAAAGGTCCCCACCGTCAGTCCAGCTACCACAACCACCGCGCCGGCAGTTGCCCAACGAGAATTCTCCAGCATTTTTTCCTCCAGCAGTAGAACACTGCCTTTAGAGAACCACGTCTTTAGAAGGCCCACCTCAACCCGAATGAGTAGACCATCCCTCCTGCTAAATGCAGATTTCGCCAGCAGTAGAGCCAACTCATGCGCCCGCTTTGGGCGCCCCTCTCAAGCGCGAATGCCCCGCAGCACCAGCTGGATCGCCTCTCGCTTGTGGCGCGCAATCATCTCCGGATTGCGAAAGTCCCACCAGTCGGGAGCAATGTGCTTCATGTTCTCGTAAGTGGTGAAGTAGAAGCTGACGACCCCTGCTATTTGGATTGCCGTGAACCAGGGGTCGAGCGGGCGAAAACTGCCGTCAGTCTCACCCCGCTCCAGAATTTTCACAATCAGCTCAAAAATCTGCTTAAACCCCACGCCCCTAATAAACTTGCCTCGATTTTGACTGGCTTCCTGAAACAAAATCATTTGCTGATAGGGGTGGGCCATCTCATAAGCGATCGCTGCTTCGATTACGGCCAATATGGCATCTTCTGGTGCTATATCATCCAGCGACAGATGAGCCATCGAGCTGATCAGGTCATCAAAAGGGCGCTGTAAGACCTCCTGGTACAGATCTTCCTTGCTACCAAAGTAGTAATAGATCATGGCTTTGGTGACGCCGGTTTTGGCTGCGATCGCTTCCGTTCGAGCCCCGTTTAGGCCGAAGCGGGCAAACTCTTCCTCAGCGGCATCGAGAATGGCGGC
>DATNQE010000276.1:0-6901 GCA_036702895.1 Trichocoleus sp.
GGTCACCTCTTTAATCGTTCGGTCTTCCCCCTAAAAGGGTGCGCTATCCACCTCGGCAGGGCCAGAACCACACGTTAAATTAAAGAGGTGAAAAGGTTTATCTGTCTTTAGCTGTTTGCCCTTCCGGCAGGCGTGAGAGACAATCACAGCAGGGAGTTGGGTCGGGCAACCTCTTAACCATTTGGTCAAGCGTCAGGTTTTCTGGCACCGACCAGCCCATTCCAAAATGTCCCTGGCCGCCTCTTCGATTGCGTGCCCCTTCGATGCGTGTTTAATGCGTGTTTAAACTACGATGATGGCTCAAAAACTTTTCCAACGACTCAAGCCCTTCCTGAAGTCCCTGGTCGTGGTTGGCCTGGCTTTGACCCTGGTGTTTGGTCAGGCCGATGGTGCCCTGGCTGCCCGGGCAGGCGGACGCATGGGGGGCGGCAGTTTTAGAGCGCCGAGTCGAACCTATGCGCCTCCCACTCGAACCTATCGAGGCCCCTCCGGCGGCTACTACCCCGGCGGTGGTTACTACCCCGGCGGCGGCTTTGGCTTCCCCTTCATCATGCCCATTTTTGGCATTGGTGGTGGGTTTGGCGGACTGTTCAGCATCTTGATCTTCTTGGCGATTGCCAACTTTCTGGTGCGCAGCTTCCGAGGAGCCACTCAAGAAACTGAAGACGGCACTGAGTACAGCTCTAGCAGCAACCCTCTGGTGTCTGTAGCCAAGCTTCAGATTGGTCTGCTGGCCGAAGCCCGCAGCCTGCAGGACGACCTCAACCGCATTGCTCAAAGCGCCAATACTTCTACCGACGAAGGTCTGGCCCAGCTGCTGCAAGAAACGACTCTGTCGCTGCTGCGTCACCCCGACTACTGGGCTTATGCCTCTACCGATGATCGTCAAACCCGCCTTCTGAGTGCAGAGCAGGAGTTCAACCGGTTGGCTTTGGCAGAGCGCAGCAAGTTCACCGGAGAAACCCTCTCCAATGTGAACAACCAGCTCAAGCAGGCCGAACCCAGAGCGGCTCTCCCTGGCAGCGGTAGTCTCGATCAGCCCGGTGAGTACATTGTTGCCACGGTTGTCGTCGGTGTTCAAGGCAAACTTGATCTGCCTGATATCCGCGGCGAGCAGGACCTGCGGCGGGCGCTGAGCCAGATTGGTTCTATCTCCAGCGAACGCCTGCTGGCCGTCGAGGTCCTGTGGACGCCCCAGCAAACAGGAGAAACGCTGACTGCGGACGAGCTGATCGCTGAGTACCCCGAGCTGCAGCTTGTCTAAGGCTCTCTAACTAGAGCTCTCTAACTGAGACCCTCAAAAGTGGCTCTAAGCAGCCCTGTTGCCCGAGGAATCGGGCCTAATTAAAGCTCTACAGGCGGCCTAAGTTTTTAAGGCTGCCTTTTTTATTGATTCCAGACAAATAACACGATTTCTTGACACATAAACCTTAAAACAGTAGCCAGATATACAGAAAAGACCTTAGATTGAAGTTGGAAAAACATCTAATTTGGAGTCATTACCATGCTGAGTAGTGTGGCTGGATCTGCGCGTACTCAGGCATCTGAACGAGAAGCCTTTGAGACCCACCGTGCAAATTTGCTTTCTAACCTGAATCGCCGGATTGCGATCGCAAAATCTCAGGGCAACGCATCTTTGGTTGCCACCCTGGAACAGGAGAAGCGCCAGATAGAGGTTATCTGGACCCAACCCCTCAAAACCTCACCGCTACAGCTAATTCGTCACTTTTGGTCAGATCTGCAAGCGAATCTGTCAAACCAAGTTCAGCTTCAGGTGGAGCAGGTTTGCGACCAGTCCGGGCATCCCTGGTGGTATGCTTTCGACCCCCGTACCGGCAAAACGCTCTACGCTGAATCTGAAAGCGAAGTCATCTGCTGGATCGAAGAAAACCGCCTGGGGCACTAAGTCCTATTCCTACATTCGCGTTGCTGGTTAGGAGATTTGCCCTGCCCAGGGCTGGTAGCTAGTCAGCAACGATTCCTGCATTGCCGAAGACGTCCTTGTTTACAGGAGTCTTCGGCATTTTTTTGCCGTGGCTGTCGCTACAGTGCTTGAGGTCCTGAATTGAGATGAGAGGGACGGATGCCACTGATCGAATGCGGGTGCCCCTAACCAAAGCAGCCCTCCTGTTTCCAGTCCTGATCCGGGGTTGATTGCAGACATTCCTATAGTCCAACCAACCCAAAACAGACTCTTGCCGCAAATTTTGCCGGGAGACGTGAAACTCCGCAAACTTGGCGCTCATTTATGCGCCAAGTTTGCGGATCATCTGTATCATCATGGAGGCATTGCGGTTCAATTAACCGCATGGAATCCATACCCCTGCGGGATTTCAGGCAATCATGTTACTCTTCCTGCTAACGCGACTCCTTATTTGGGCAGCCGTTGGTCTTCTCATCTACTGGGTGCTGCTTCGGTTTATTCCTCGCAATTTCCTAACTTGGTTTGGCGGGGCAATTATTCTGGCGCTGATTGTCCTGTCGTTTATCGAACCGAATGATCAGACTATTGGCACCATCTGGCAGGTTATTTCCCTGCCGTTAACGCCGCTAGGAGCATCCATTCTGCTGCTGGTATTCGCCATTAGCGGCAAGGGGCTCAAAAGCGTAAACGGGCGCTACGTACTCATTGCTCTGCTAATTTTGCTCTTTAGCAGCATTCCCCTGTTAGCGCGAAGCTTGGCTAACCAGGCCGAACAAGCTGTTGCCAATGCCTACGCTAATCAACAAACTCTCTGCGGCAGTATTTGCCCTGATGTCGATGGCATTCCCTTCGGACAGGTTTCCACAGTAGTCGTTGCTACCAACAGTGTTGACGCTGGAGCCGGTCCTGATGCCTTTCCTAGCCAGGTCGACTCTACAAATGACCTGGACCCAATGCTCATCTCCCGGCTCAACAGTACGGCCGATCTGTACGGCACGCTGCGGGCTCAGGGGGCAGATCCGCTTGTTTTTGTAACCGCCGGATCGGTTGTTGGCACCGAGGAGGAGAGGCAGGCTAAGAACCAATTAGTACGGCAGCGTTTGGCAGAGCGTGGTGTACCGGCCGAAGTCATTCGTGTGGAGGCGACCGGTACAGACATGCACCGAACAGCGCTCACTGTGAGGGATTCCTTACAGGAGCGCGGCCTTTTGCCTCCCGGTGAATCCGAACGATCGGCTACCCGGGTAGCCTTAGTGGCTCCAGCAATCACCATGCGGCGCTCCGCTCTCACCTTTGAGAACGAAGGGCTACAGGTCGTCGCCTGGCCCACCGATCTCTATGGGCTCAATGCTCCGGCTTCCGGCGATACGTTAGCACGTCTGTCAGACCTGGTGCCCAGCGTTGAGGCGCTGCGCCTGACGACTCGCTACTGGGAAGAGCTGCTGACCTCGATCTACTACTTCCTGCGAGGATGGCTGCCGCCCTTCAACGTGTCGTGGGATCGAGTGGTTGAAACGGTACCGCCGCCAGGCCAGTAGCCGTTCCGAAACAGAGGCTATTTCCCTCTAGATACAGGCTGCTTCCCCAACTGGGCCTGGCACTAGCAGCGACGTCCTCCAGCGGTCGGCTGATGGCGAACAGTTTTGTGTTCTTTTAGACTGTTTCTGAATTCGTCTAGGATGGGGAAGCAGACAAGGCAGAACTTATGGCGCGATCGCAACTGCAGAAATTGGGGAATTACATACAGCCCCACTGGCAAAGTGCAGGCCTAGGCATTGGGGCTCTGCTCGTCGTTAATATTGTCGGCGTCTGGATTCCCCTGCTAATTCGTAACGGCATCGACGAGCTGCAGGTCACCTTCAGCTTCAATCGGGTGCTCTACTACGTCGTGCTGGTGCTGGTACTGGCCACCGTCATGTGGTTCATCCGCATGGCCTCTCGCATTCTGCTGTTTGGCGTGGGGCGTCAGGTTGAGTTTGACCTGAAGCAGCGCATCTTCGACCACCTGCTGACCTTAGAGCCTGCCTACTTCGCCCGCAATACCGCCGGAGAGATTATCAGCCGGGCCACCAGCGACGTAGACAACATCCGAAGGCTGCTGGGCTTTGCCGTACTTAGCTTAGCGAACACCGCTTTTGCCTACGCCCTCACCGTGCCGGTCATGCTCTCGATTAACGTGCGGCTGACTCTGGTTGCGCTGGCGGTATACCCGCTGATGTTGGTGCTGGTGCAAATGTTTAGCGAGCGGTTGCGCAACCAGCAGCTTGAGGTGCAAGAGCGTATTTCCCGCCTCAGCGATCTGATTCAGGAGGACATGAGCGGTATTTCCCTGATCAAGATCTACGCCCAGGAAAATAATGAGCGGCGAGCCTTTTCTGGCCTAAATCAGCACCTGCTAAAGGCCAATCTGACCCTAGCTAAGACACGCAACACTCTATTTCCCCTGCTGGGAGGACTGGCCAGCATCAGCCTGCTGGTGATTTTGGCTACGGGGGCAGGTGCGATCGCAGACGGCGTTCTTACCGTTGGCGATTTCATTGCCCTCATTCTCTACGTGGAACGCTTGGTGTTTCCTACAGCGCTATTGGGCTTCACCATCACGGCCTATCAGCGCGGCGAAGTCAGCATTGACCGGGTAGAGGCTATTCTCAACGCTGTCCCTCAAATCCAATCAGAGCTTACTCCCGTAAGCCTGCCTGTTGAGCAAGTCAACGGCCTGATCGAAGCGCGCGACCTCACCTACAGATATCCGGGCAGTACCCGGCCTGCTCTCGATGGCGTTAACTTCACCCTCTATCCTGGGGAAACTGTCGCTATTGTTGGCCCCATTGGTTCTGGCAAATCCACCCTGGCTAACGCGCTACCTCGCCTAATCAACATTGCTCCTGGGCAGCTGCTGCTTGACGGCCAAGACATTACCCAGATTGCGCTGTCAGATCTGCGCCGTGCGATCGCATACGTCCCTCAAGACAGCTTTTTGTTCAGCACCAGTATCAAAAACAATATCCGTTACGGCGACCCGATGAGCGAGCTGCCAGAAGTAGAGCTCGCTGCGAAGCAGGCAGAAATTAACCAGGAAATTTTGAACTTCCCCCAACGTTACAAAACCATTGTGGGAGAGCGGGGCATCACTCTCTCTGGGGGGCAGCGCCAGCGCACCGCTCTGGCCCGCGCCCTGCTGGTAGATGCCCCCATCCTGGTGCTCGATGATGCTCTTTCTAGCGTCGATAACCGCACGGCCACTGCAATTCTGCAGGCGCTCTCGCAAGGCACTCAGCAGAAGACCGTGATCTTTATCTCTCACCAAATGTCCGCGGCTGCCACCGCCGATCGAATTTTAGTAATGGATCAAGGCCGCATTGCTCAGTCCGGTTCTCATGACCAGCTAATCACTCAGCCAGGGCTCTATCGCTCCCTCTGGGAGCAGCACCAGCTGGCCGCAGTGCTGCAATAGCAACCCCTCATAGACTGCCCTTCCTATACTTGTGTCGAGCTAGCTAAGACATTTGAGAGGAATGGGAACGTCGAGGCTGTGCCCCAGCCAAGAGTTTCACTCCTACACCCCGTTTCCAATCAAGCCGTTTACTACTACATAACGCGCGCATTAGCAGGATTTGACCTACAGTCTTATAGCTTGTGTCGAGTTAGTTAGGACGTTTGAGGGAATGGAGGTGTGGGGGCTACGCCCCCCAGCCAGGGGTGAAACCCCTTCACCCCGTGTCCTAATCAATCCGTCTACTGCTATAGAAACTACACCAACAGCAAAGGGAGCAGGATTACCTGCTCCCTTTGTTTTATTAGCCGGCAAAGTACGGGCAAACGTTAGGCGCTCGTTGGAGCCCAAGCAAATCCTTACTGGACCACTTCCATAATCTTGAACATGGGCAGGTACATCCCCACCAGAATGGAACCAACCATGCCGCCCAGTACCATAATCATGATCGGCTCCATGATGCTGGTAAGAGCCTTCACCGCCTGCTCAACCTCATCCTCGTAGAAATCAGCGACCTTCATCAGCATGGAGTCTAGTTCCCCAGTCTCCTCACCAATGCTAATCATCTGAATAGCCATTACTGGGAAGACTTTGTGCTTCTGTAGTGCAAGGCTAATCATGCCGCCCGTCTGAATCTCCTTACGAGCTTCATCGACAGCATCAGAAATGATCTGGTTGCCTGCCGTATCCCGAACAATTTCCAAAGAGGTCAGAATTGGCACCCCAGAGCGAGACAAAGAGCCAAAAGTACGACAGAAGCGCGCCGTTGCGGTCTTTTGAATCAGATCGCCAAACAGGGGCATTTTGAGGAAGAACTTATCCATGGTGCGACGGCCAACAGGCGTAGCATAGTAGCGCTTGTAGGCAAAAGACCCCGCCGTAAACACCGCAATCGTGATTACCCAGTTGTACCACTGCCGCAAAAAGGCGCTGATCAGCAGTAGCGCCTGAGTAAAGGCCGGTAGCTCTGCATCAAATTGGGCAAACATGTCTGCAAAAATCGGCAGCAGGAACATGCACATGGCCACAAAGATGATGACAGCGAGAATCCCGACCGTTATGGGATAGGCCAATGCTGACTTGATCTGGTTCTGCAGCCGGTTCAGGTCTTCCAGCAGTTTTGCTAGTCGGTTGAGCACTTCATCAAGCACCCCGCCGACTTCTCCCGCCTGAATCAGCGCTACATAGAGGTTGTCAAAGCAGGAAGGATGCTTACGCATCGCGTCTGAAAGGTTAGTACCCTGCTGCACGTCTGAGTTAATCTCTAGCAGCGCCTTCTTCAGCTTTGGATTGGGGCATTCATCGGAGAGAACCCCTAGCCCTCGCACCAGAGCAACCCCAGCATTCACGAGCGCAGCAAACTGACGGGAAAAGATAGCTTTATCTTTCACCGACACCTTGGTCATGGCTGTCTGCAAAGACTCAAGGTCGAGGTTAAATCCTCGCTCCTCTTTGATGTCCTGTACAAAAAGGCCCTGATCCTT
>DATNQE010000303.1:0-3017 GCA_036702895.1 Trichocoleus sp.
TTAGCTCGGGTGAGGCGCTGACCAAAATGGAAGAACTGGCGGCTCAGGTTCTGCCGCCGGGCTTTAGCTACGCCTGGTCTGGAACTTCCTTGGAGGAGAAAGCCTCCGGCGGCCAGGCTCTCTGGATTTTTGGGCTGGGCCTCGTATTCGTTTTTCTGGTGCTGGCAGCCCAGTACGAGAACTACGTGGACCCGCTGATCATTATGCTGTCGGTGCCTCTGGCAATCATGGGGGCCCTGATCGCCCAATCGGTGCGGGGGCTGCAAAACGACGTGTACTGCCAGGTAGGACTGGTGATGCTAATTGGTCTAGCGAGCAAAAACTCCATTCTGATTGTGGAGTTTGCTAACCAGCTGCGAGAAACGGGTCTCTCGATTACGAAGGCCGCTATCGAAGCCTCTCAGGAGCGTCTACGGCCAATTTTGATGACATCGTTTGCAACGCTGGTCGGTTTTGTACCGCTGCTGCTAGCGACGGGGGCAGGGGCAGGCAGCCGCCAGTCTTTGGGAACAGCGGTTTTTGGGGGTATGCTGGCAGCGACCTTCCTGACTCTGTTTATTGTGCCGATTCTCTACATTTTGATTACGACGCTGCGAGAGCGCTTTAGCCGCCACTTTCAGTTGGGAGAACCGGATGAGGAAGCAGATGAGGAATCTCTGGTCTCTTCCGAGAGACATTTGTAGAGGGGCATTTGTAGAGGGGCAGCGATAGGCCACGACAATAGAGCCCAACGCATGGGGGGCGGGAAAATGCATTCCCGCCCCCCATGCTGTAGCTGAACAATTTTTCTAGCCCGGAAACCGTTCACACATCGTTACGTCTAAGGCACAAGATTGTCATACCGCTTCGGTAAAGTCTTGCTGGTGACAGCCGGCAAAGGATTTGAAGCCACAAATCTTCGGCTAACGAGGGGGTTCCTGATGAAACATGACCGGCTAGGACTAGAGAGAATTGTATTCTTTACAGACGCGGTGTTTGCGATCGCGCTTGCCCTGCTAGCGCTCGACATTCACCTGCCAGATCTGCTGGAAAATCCCGCACCAGATCATCCTCTGGACCTACTGAGCCATCACCAGGGCTACGTTACCAGCCTCTTTATGGTGGGGCTGTACTGGGTGAGCCATCGCCACTGCTGCCGCTTCATTCGCCGCTATAACAAGACCTTTGTCGCCATTAACCTAGCGCTGCTGCTGAACGTTGCTCTGCTGCCGTTTGCCACTACCGTGTTTGAGGACTATGGGCAGCATGCCAGCGTGGTGATCTTCTACGCCCTCTGTATGGCAGTCACCGGCTACCTCAAAACCGGGCTGTGGCTCTATGCCACCCACCACCACCGGCTGATCTCGCGCTATCTCACCTGCGATCGCATCCGCCGGCTAACCTGGCGAGTTCTGATACCGCCGCTGGTATTTACTGCGTCTGCCGGCATAGCCTTTTTCGACATCACCCTCGCCCGGCTAGCTTGGGGAGCTGTTCTTTTTGCTCTCTGGCCACAGCCAGTCATCAGGTTAGCCCTGCTGGGCCAGAGCAGGCCTCTATAGTGCCCCCAGCCATAGCAACCCCTCAACCAATCTCAAACCAAACAAATTGTAGTCAGGCAAATTGCGCGGCTCCTCTAAAGGAACAACAATTAGGTCAGGCCTCTCTTTGCAGGAACCGCCATGGCTGACTCTATCTTGCTGCTCGAGCCTCATGTTCAAGATTTGGGCGGGTTCCAGGCCCGCCGCCTGCTGCCCAACGCCCAGCGGTCGATGGTGGGTCCCTTTATCTTTTTTGATCACCTTGGCCCAGCGGTCTTTGCCCCAGGCAAAGGCGTCGATGTCAGGCCCCACCCGCACATTAATCTAGCGACCGTAACCTACCTATTTGAGGGAGTATTGCTGCACCGCGATAGCGTAGGCTCGGTACAGGAAATTCACCCCGGTGCCGTCAACTGGATGACCGCAGGCCGCGGCATTACCCACTCCGAGCGCACTCCCGCCCACACCCGCACCGCTGAAGCTAGGCTTCACGGCATTCAGACCTGGGTAGCACTGCCCGATGAGCACGAAGAGACCGACCCCTGGTTTGAGCACTACCCCGCCGCTGATATTCCCGCTTGGAGCGAAGCAGGCGCTTCCATCCGGCTGATTGCAGGCCGCTCCGGCGAGCACGTATCGCCTGTCAAGACCTATTCCCCCATGCTTTACCTGGATGTAGATCTAGCCCCCGGTGCCCAGTTTGAGCTGCCTGCTGACTATAGCGAGCGCGCTGTCTACAGCGTTACCTCCGGGTTGAGTGTAGACGGGAAGGCCCTGGAGCAGCACCGCCTGGCAATTTTAGCCGCAGACCAGACCGTCACTGTTGCGACCGAGACTGGGGGGCGCTGCATTATTGTGGGCGGCGAGCCCGTAGGCGAGCGCATCAAGTGGTGGAACTTTGTCTCCAGCCGCCCCGAACGCATTGAGCAGGCCAAACAAGACTGGCGAGCGGGCAAATTTGCGGCTGTTTTAGATGAGCATGAATTTATTCCGCTGCCTGAGCATCTTTAACCAAACTGTTGGCTGACTCAGCCTCTAACTCAGAGGAAAGAGCTATTTCCAGCAGTCGAAACGGAGGCTGGTCGGGCCGATGCTTCTTCAGTAGAGGCATTGACACGTTGTAAACCGGAATTTGGCTGCTGGTATGGCCCTCTAGCTGGCCGTTGTGGGCATGGCCGTGAAAGGCAACCGCTACTGAGTAGCGGCTTAACGGATCCTCCAGGCGGCTAGATCCCATAAACGGAAAAATCTCGACGGGTTCCCCCTCGACCGTCTCTTGAATAGGGGCGTAATGCAACACCGCCACCCGCTGCGGCACCGAGAGCTTGGCCAGCGCCGCCTCTAGCTTAAGCGCTTCTTCAACCGCCTCGTGCACAAACCCTTTAATCGAAGGTTCTCCCCACGCCTGGAGCATTTTGGAGCCAAATCCCCCGGCAAAGCCCTTAACCCCGGCAAAGCCAACCCCAGCAACCTCACAGCCCTCACCATCTAAAACCT
>DATNQE010000309.1:0-3104 GCA_036702895.1 Trichocoleus sp.
TGTCACAGGGTATCTCATCACCTGAAGTAGCCCAGAGCCTTAATGAAAACAAAAAAATTGAGGCCCTAAAACTGCAGGCTCAGCTGCTGCACGTTAGGGTCAACCTTGCCAGCCTTGCGCTTACGCGAACGGCGCTGCACCTTCGGCGGAGCAATATTAACGTGCGCAACAAACCAGGTTCTTAGCGCTTGAGCTTCGGCCACATCTAAGCGCTCTAAATCAAGAGCTGCCGGAAAGAGGTCCGCCTTTGCCAATTTAGCCCAAAGAATAGGGCTTCCCCCCGATTCAGCGCCGACACCAGGGCTTCCAGAAGCCGTATTAAAAATCAAATCGCTTCCAAAAGGCGTTAGATCCTCAGGCATGCGAGCGAGGTACGGCACGATATTGTCTGAGTTCAAAAACTTGCCCCGCTGCGCCTCTAGCTGCGTCACCCGCTGATGACGGGCCCTGCGATAGTCCAAAATCGGCTTTGGATAGCCCCTCAGCGACGGTGGGCAGCCCAACAGCTCCGACGGCAGGTGCGCTACCTCTGGTACCCACTGGCGAATAAAATCGCCCTCGGGGTCGCAGCGATCTACCGCTACCTGTCCCGGATTGTAAATACGAGTCCAGGTCTTATCGACGCAGTGGGTTACCCCCGCCTGCATGGCCCACTGATAGTGGTCAATCGGACAGTCGCCATCAATTAGGTGCCGCATGAAGTGCAGCGCCCCAAACCGCCAGTCCATGCCCAACAGGTTGCTCAAAAAGCTGGCATAAATGGCGCGGGAGCGAAAGTTAAGGGCCAGATAGCCCCCCGTTGCCTTTAAACAGCGAGCCGCGGCATCCACAATTGGGAAGCCAGTCATGCCCTCCTGCCAGGCCTCGTACAGCTCGGGGTCAAAGGGCCAGCCGTCCTCGTCAAAGGTAGAGTAGAGCGATCGCAACTCCAGCTGCGGCAAGTACCGAAACCGCTGGGCAAAGCCACTGCCCCAGCGCAGCCGCGAAATCAGCTGCTGATGGCTGCGCCGCACTCGTAAATCGCCGTTGTCGGACGTTTTTCGAATGGTCTGCACACACTCGCGTACCGAAATCGCCCCAAATTTAATATGAGGGCTTAGCCCGGTAGTCGCTTCCGCGCTGGGGTAAGAGAGCTGCCAGTAGTAGCGATCGCTCTTTTCCGCCAAAAAATCCTGGAGCAGCTGCCGCGCCGCCGCCGTCCCCCCCCGAGGAATTTTCTTGCCGTCGGGCTGGTGGCCCAATGCCTCCAATGGCGGCAGAGACTCGCCAACAACCTCTTCGGGCACAACAACCTGCGACGGCTGTGGAACCATCGGCGCAGTCATGTCCCGATGCCACTTTTCTCGGTAGCGGGGGTAGGGCATCAGCTTAGGAACACTGGCAGCGGGCTCAAACCAGCGAATCTTAAGCCCCTGTTCCGCCAATGCCCGGTTGAGCCGGGCGTCTCTCACCCTGCCGTAGATGCGCTCGCAGTCGGTGTAGGCGTAGATGCCCTCGGCTTCGACTTCCTTTAACAGCTGCGGCAGCACCTCTACCGGGTCGCCTGAGCGCAGAATCAGCCGTCCGCCCAGTGCTCTGAGATCGGCATCCAAAGCGGCCAAGCAGTCCAGCAGAAAGGCTACCCGCGCCGCGCCGGTTTCGGGGTGATGCAGCAGGGCGCGGTCAAAAACAAATACCGGAACAACTGCGCCTCGGCTGGCCGCCCGGTAGAGCGGCTCATGGTCAACAGTGCGAAGATCTCGGCGAAACCAGACCAGGGTTCGTTTCATGGCGGGGGCAGCCAGAGAGGTCTATGGCCTCTCATAAACCTACTTCCACCTTAGCAAAAGTTAAATTCTGCCTATTGGTTGATGTTGTAGTACAAATGTTCTATACTCATGAAGACCTGAAGCAACTGCGCTGCTCCCTTGGAGTTCAGGGTAGAGGAAGTGAGCTATGCAAGTCGGTCAAACCGATTTGTGGGCTCTTTCCAAGTTACCCTTCTGCCTTTTCTCGAGCGGCGGCGCTGCCGATAGGACGTTCTCTTCTCTACGGGTTGAGTTTGACTGGAGAAGCGCCCATGCCTTCCTACTCAGATATCTCAGGATCTAACCATTCACCGTCTCGCCTGCCCCGGCAACCCCACTCTAGGCAGTCCCACTCTCATTATTATCAACCACCGCAGTCAGCTCCTCGACCTGTACTGAGGCAGGGAGCGAAATTGCCGCCCCAGCCGCTGGAGGGGGCAAACTACCCATCTCCCCAGTACGGCGGCGGGCATCAACCCGAACCAGCGCCTCGTCGAACGGCGTTGCCTAAGCCTGTGAGACGTGCGCGAGAGAAAGCTTCGGTGCCGCTGCACCCGTCGGGGATGATTGAGTCGGCAGGTCCAGTTGCGATCGCGCCGGGAAGTGCGATCGCCTCCAGTAAAAAGTCGGGGGGCTACATGCTGGCGGGCGGCTCTATCATGCTGGCGCTCATGGCCATTCTGCTGCCTCACAACGGAAAATCCTCTCCAGCCAAAACAGAGATGTGCCAGCAGCAAGTGCAGGCCCAATCGGTGCTGTCGCGCGACGAGCTGACTAAGCTGCTCTCCGTGCCGGAGCGTTCTACAAAACAGGCCGTTCGGGATGTTATTGCCGAGCCCTTCTGCCTGATGTCGCCGGTAGCGGTGCGCGAAGGCGCCGAATCTGAGCGAGAAGCGTATCCCCTGGAGTTTGATCCCCAGACCTGGCTAGTCGTGCTCTATGAGGGCGACGAATATGCTGGCTACGACTTCAGCTTCCGTAAGTAGTCTCCAGTAAGGGTTTGGGCCTGTGTTTAAAGCCAGCCTAGACCGCTCCATTTGCATCATCAATCAGCGCACTGCATCACCCCTATGGCCGCAAGTCCCTTTTCTTCCTGGCGCACCGCCTGGGCTCGCTGGGCGCATTTGCGTCGTCTTCAACATGGCCTTGTGTTAACTGGGATGGCGTTAGGCTTGGCCGGCTGCCAATCTACCCCAGTGCCGCCCCGTACCCTTAACCTGCACCAAAACTGGAAGCTCCAGCCCGGCGGCGAGATCGCGGGGTACGAGGTTGTGGGCGGCTTGGGCGATATCTCTTTGGATCTTCAGGGAAAAGCGG
>DATNQE010000346.1:0-3572 GCA_036702895.1 Trichocoleus sp.
TTGCTGACCGTCTCAAAATCCCTCACGAGCGTGTCGTCAGCAATCTGGCCCACCACGGTAACACTTCGGCAGCCTCTATTCCGCTGGCGCTGGATGAAACTGTCAGAGCAGGCCGGATCAAGCCAGGGGATGTGATTGCCACCTCCGGGTTTGGCGCGGGCCTAACCTGGGGGGCCGCCATTTTTGAGTGGGGCGACGACTAGCAAAGCATGCTTCGTGCTAGGCGCGCGGCTTGGGGATAGCCCTTGGGTTAAGCCCTAGGCGTCCTTCCTCCGCAGCTGCTTTGGCCGCTGTTTATCGCCACCAGCAATGGGATGGCGAGACTTTTGTGCGGCTTACAGGCAGTGCTTTATAAAGCTTCAGTTCACCGAAGCCATGCCTTCTCGGGTAGAAACCGGTTGGGGTCGCGGGGATATGAGAGACTAGAGGGCTGGGAGTTCAGAGTTGGAGTGTTTTCCTGTAGGCTCCAAGCACCACAGAACTCAATACGTGAATTGAGACGAGTTTAGGCTAGGGTGAGTGGCTATGACAAAAACTGCGTGGGTATTTCCAGGACAGGGCTCGCAAGCTGTTGGTATGGGGGTAGACCTGCTGGGTCTGCCGGGGGCCGAGGCCCGATTTGAAGCGGCCAGTGCTTTGCTGGGGTGGCCTGTTTTAGAAGTGCTGCGCAGTCAGGACGACAAGGTTTCCAATACGCTCTACACTCAGCCCTGTCTCTACACAGTGGAGAGCATTCTGGTCGATGCCCTGAAGGTGCGGGCTCAGCAGCCTGACTTGGTTGCAGGCCACAGTTTGGGGGAATACGTGGCGCTGTATGCGGCTGGCGTTTTTGATTTTGAGACGGGTCTGAAGCTGGTCAAACGCCGAGCTGAGCTGATGTCTCAGGCGTCTGACGGGATGATGGCGGCCCTGATTGGTTTTGACTGGGATGAGCTGACGGCAAAGCTGGAAGCGACTCCAGACGTCGTCTTGGCTAATGACAACAATGCCGGTCAGGTCGTCATTTCGGGCACCCCAGCTGCGGTAGAGGCGGTGCTCTCGTCGGTCAAAGCCAAGCGAGGCGTCAAGCTCAACGTCAGTGGTGCATTTCACTCACCGCTCATGGCAGAGGCAGCGACTGAGTTTCAAAAGGTGCTGGATCCAGTAGCTTTTCAGCCCGCGCAGGTGCCCGTGCTCTCCAACGTTGACCCAACGCCTGAAACTGCAGCAGACGTGCTCAAAGCGCGGCTGTCTCAACAGATGACGGGTTCAGTGCGTTGGCGGGAGATTTCTCTAGCGCTGCCAGAAGCAGGCATCGAGCGAGTCGTTGAGGTTGGCCCGGGCAACGTTTTGACAGGCTTGATTAAGCGCACGTGCAAGGATCTGGCGCTGGTCAACGTGGGCAGCCTGGCCCAGTTAGAAGCTGTTAGCGCCTAGAGTCTCATCGCGTTCCTCCTCAGAACATTTGCCGAGCGTCTACCGTTGGCGTTTTAACCCTCAGCCGGAAACTGGCTTAAACCATTCTTGAAAGCAGTCATGGTCTATGTCGCGATCGCGTGAGCCCTTCACCAGCCTGGTGCTCTACCACCTGTTCAAAGCCTCGGTGGTCAATCCGATGCTGCGACTTTATTTCCGGGGCCGGATCTATGGCGCTAACCATGTGCCTCGGCAGGGCAGGCTGGTGGTGGTGGCAAACCATGCCAGCGATTTTGATCCGCCCTTGCTGTCTAGCGCCGTGCGTCGTCCGGTGGCCTACATGGCTAAGGAGGAGCTGTTTCGAGTGCCCGTGTTAAGCCCGGCCATTCGGCTTTACGGGGCGTATCCGGTAAAGCGGGGCAGCGCTGACCGCAGTGCCCTCAGAGCGGCAATGCAGCAGCTGGAGCAGGGCTGGGCTGCGGGTATTTTTCTGGAGGGCACCCGCACACCCGATGGCCGCATTCCTTCGCCAAAGTTGGGGGCGGCTCTCATTGCGGCCAAGACCCAAACTCCCCTACTCCCGGTGAGCCTTTGGGGCACACACCTCATCTTTAAGGGGTCGAAGTGGCCTCGGCCGGTGCCGCTAACCATTCGTATAGGCCAGCCCATTCCACCGCCGTCCTCAACCGACCGGGACACGCTGGAAGCGGTTACCGCCCACTGCGCCGCGGTCATTCACCAAATGCACGATCTGGGGCGCTAAGCAGTAGCGCTGATCGCATTTGTGAGCTTGTCGCCTGACTACAATGCCCAAGGATTGAGCAGGGGCATTGGCACTGGCGGGTTGTCTGTGTAGGCTGAATAAATTTGGGGATCGCAAGCATATTGCTATGACACAAGACTTACGCCAGGAACTGACAGAGATGATGGGGCCAGCGGAATGGCGTTGGCTCAGTCCTCACGCCGATAAGGGCTCAGTGGTGCTGGTCGATCCAGCTCTGGATTTGGTGGAGGTGGGGTATGCGATCGCAACCGACGATGTAGCAACTGTCGACCGCTGGATTGCTGAGGCACTGCTGACTAAACCGACCTCCGTTCAGATGAGTGAGTGGGGCCAAAGCCAGAGCAAGCAGTTTACGTCTCTCATTGTCCAGCCCTTTGTACTGGTGCAGGATGCTGCAGATTCATGAAGCGGGATCGCGCTGAGCCCGATATCCCCAATGAGATCAACACCTCTCCAGAGTCGGAACGGGGTGGCCCGTCGCTGTGGGAGCAGCTAAGCCACGCTAGTTTAGTCAAATTCCTGCTGCTGTTTGCCAGCGGCTGGGCCATCATCGAGATTCTGGCGTATTTCCAAGTTGTGATTGTGGTGTTTGTCACCGCAACTATCCTGGCGTTTTTGCTGAGCCACCCGGTGCAGTGGCTCAGCCGCTGGCTGCCCCGGGGACTGGCGGCGGCAGTGGTGTTTGGCTGTAGCTGGCTGATGATTATTGCGATCGCAGCGACCGTAGGGCTAGCGGTGCTAACCCAGGGGCCAAGATTAGTCGAGAGCCTAGGAGACTTTCTCAACTCCACAGCGCCTAGACTCGATCGGCTGGAAACGGCTCTCCAGGCCCGCAACATTAACGTTGATTTGCAGGCGCTAGAGGCCGGGTTTCGGGCGCAGCTGCTGGGTCTGCTGGGCACGGGACTGGGTCTGCTGCAAGCGGCTCTGACCAACGTTCTCCTAGGCATCATCATTGCCGTAGTTACGCTGTTTATGCTGCTCGATGGGCATCGCATCTGGTGGTGGCTTTTAAAGTGCCTGCCCGCCGATCGGCGCGGTCACTTCAATGAGATCGTGCAGCGCAATCTGCTGGGCTTTTTCTGGGGACGGCTGCTGCTTTCCCTGTACCTGGGCAGCTCGATCTTTGTCGCTTTTCTGCTGCTCGATGTGCCCTTTGCCCTAGTCCTGGGGGTTTTTGCGGGGCTGATGGATTTGATTCCAGGGGTGGGGGCCACGCTGGGAATAGGGTCGATTTTTCTGTTTCTGCTGTCTCAAAACTTTTGGCTGGCGCTTAAGGCGCTGGCTGTGTGCATTGTCGTTGAGCAAATTGAGGAAAACATCTTGCTGCCCCACGTTATGCGCGACTCTCTCAATATCAACCCTGTGGTGATGTTTTTTGCCCTGGTTGTAG
>DATNQE010000324.1:0-4722 GCA_036702895.1 Trichocoleus sp.
GAAATGTCGATTTCTCCCAATGTGGGAGCCATTCCCCGCTACCTCAACAAGATTCGCCTCAGCCCCCCAATGCAGTTCCTCACCGACAACCTGGAGGAGCAGTTCAAGCATTTGCCCTTTGTGGGCGAGTCCCTTTCCCCCGAGCTGAGCCGCGTTAAGGAAGGCATGAAGCGCCTGGCGGTGCCCAAGGTGGGCGCAGTCTTTGAGGAGCTGGGCTTTACCTACATGGGTCCGGTCGATGGGCACAACCTGGAGGAGCTCATCAGCACCTTTAAGCAGGCCCACAAGCACATTGGCCCCGTGCTGGTACACGTGGCCACGACCAAGGGCAAGGGATATGCGATCGCAGAAAAAGACCAGGTCGGCTACCATGCCCAGTCCCCCTTCAACCTGGCGACAGGCAAAGGCATTCCCTCCAGCAAGCCCAAACCCCCCAGCTACTCCAAAGTCTTTGCCGAAACCCTGGTGAAGCTGGCTGAAGACAACCCGAAGGTGGTCGGCATTACTGCGGCAATGGCCACCGGCACCGGGCTCGACAAGCTCCAGGCCAAACTGCCCAAGCAGTATATTGACGTGGGCATCGCCGAACAGCACGCTGTCACTCTGGCAGCAGGCTTGGCCTGTGAGGGCATTCGCCCCGTGGTAACGGTTTACTCCACTTTTCTGCAGCGAGCCTTTGACCAGATCATTCACGACGTCTGCATCCAAAAGCTGCCGGTCTTCTTCTGCATGGACCGCGCAGGTATTGTCGGTGCCGATGGCCCCACCCACCAGGGTATGTACGACATCGCCTACCTGCGCCCCATCCCCAACATGGTGCTGATGGCGCCCAAGGACGAGGCCGAACTGCAGCGCATGGTCGTTACCGGCGTGAACTACACCGACGGTCCCATCGCCCTGCGCTACCCCCGCGGCAACGGCTACGGCATGCCTCTAATGGAGGAAGGCTGGGAGCCGCTGCCCATCGGCAAGGCAGAAGTGCTGCGCCACGGTGACGATCTGCTGCTGGTGGGCTATGGCTCGATGGTCAATCCCGCCCTGCAAACCGCCGAAATCCTTAGCGAGCACGGCATTGAGTCGACCGTGATCAACGCCCGTTTTGCTAAGCCTCTCGACACCGAGCTTATGGTGCCCCTGGCCAAGCGGATCGGTCGGGTAGTCACCTTTGAGGAAGGTTGCATCATGGGTGGATTTGGCAGCGGTCTGGCTGAGGCTTTGCTAGACGCCCAGGTAGCGGTGCCCGTTCTGCGCTTAGGCATTCCCGACATTCTGGTAGACCACGCTAAACCGGAAGAATCTAAGGCTGAGCTAGGCCTCACGCCGCCCCAAATGGCGGCCAAAATCCTGGCTACTTACTCTGTTGAAAAGCCTGTGCTGAGCTTCTAATCGACGCCAACCTTAGCTACTAACCTCCCCCCAAATGCCGGACATCAGCGCTTCGCGGCCCTATGTCCGGCATTTAGTATGAATGCATCCCACTTTTGCAACCTCACCCTAAGTCCATCGAGCGAAGAGGGCAAACTTTGCCAAAGCAGAACTCGCCCTTGGGTATGGGCCAATGGCAACCTTAAAGCTTATCGTCTGGTACGCGGGCTCCAGGTCAAGTTCCGCCAAGGTATCCCCTAGGGAATTGACACCGCTTGAGAAATCTTCATACTGAGGTCAGATCCCTTTTTGCTAACCCGTCTGGCCACCGCTTGAGGCAGCCCATGATTGAGACTTTCGATACCCACGTCTTTCCGGTGCGCTGGCAGCAGGACCATGTCGTTTTGATCGACCAGCGGCGCCTGCCTGGCGAGTACTCTGTTGTTTCCATTCATCTCTGTGAAGACGTGATGCGGGCCATTCGCTCCCGCATTGTGCAGGGCAGCTCATCCCTGGGCATCGCGGCTGCCTACGGGATTTATTTGGCGGCAAGGGAGATCACCACAGGCGATCGCACCGCCTTTTTGGAGCGGCTGGAGGCGATTTGCGAAACCTTCAAAGGTCTGCGCCCAGATAAGGAAAACCTGCGCTGGGCGGTCGTGCGAATGCTGCGGCAGGCTCAGACCGTCGAAGGGTCCGTGGAGACCGTGTGCGAACACCTCCTAGAAGCTGCCCAAGCCATTCAGGCCGAGGATTTTCAGATCTGTCACACCATTGGTGACTATGGATTGCAGGCCCTTCCGGCTAAACCAGAACCCCTAACCCTCTTTACCCACTGTAACCACGGGGCGCTAGCCACCTCCGGTTACGGCACCTCTCTGGGCGTTGTTCGTTCGGCCTGGCGAGAAGGCCGACTGGCCGGAGTGTACGCCGGGGAAACCCGGCCTAACTTCCAAGGGTCTCGCCTCACGGCCTGGGAGTGCATTCAGGAAGGCATTCCGGTGACGGTAGTAACCGACAGCATGGCGGCGCACTGCATTCAGCAGGGGCGTATCGATGCTGTTCTCGTGGGGGCCGATCGCATTGCGGCCAATGGAGATACCGTCAATAAAATTGGCACCTACGCCCTAGCCCTAGCTGCCAAAGCCCACAATGTGCCCTTCTTTGTTGCGGCGCCGCTCTCTACAATCGATTTTTTTCTGGCCTCAGGGAACGAGCTTGCCCTGCCAGAAGGCCCTGCAGAAGCGATTTATAGGATTGGCGATACGGTTCTAACGCCCTCAGGAGCTAACTACTACGCGCCCTCGGCAGATGTCACCCCGGCTCATTTAATTACAGCGTTTATTACAGAGCAGGGCGCGATCGCACCCGAGCAGCTAAGCGCTCTCCAGGTAGGAGTCCAGCAGGGGCGGTCCACCTAGAGGCGAGCTACCCCCTGCTCGATCCGCTCTAGCGCCTCGTGAATATTCTCCAGCGAGTTTGCGTAGGACAGCCGCAGGTAGCCTTGCCCAAACTTCCCAAAGGAGCTGCCTGCCAAGACCGCAACGCCCGCCTCCTGCAGCAGGTACTGGGCCAGTTCTCGGTCGCCCAGCGGCAGTTCCTGGACGTTGGGGAAGGCGTAAAACGCGCCCTGAGGAACTCGGCAGGAAATGCCTTTAATCTGGTTTAGCCCCTCTACCATGCCGTCGCGGCGCCGCCGAAACTCAGCTACCATATCGCCTACGGCATCTTGAGGGCCCGTCAACGCCGCTACCCCCGCCATCTGAGTGAAAGATGCCGTGCAGGAGTTAGAGTTGATCATGAGCTGCTCTAGCTTGCTAGCCAAAGGTAGGGGCGCCACAGCGTAGCCCAGCCGCCAGCCAGTCATAGCATAGGTCTTGGAAAAGCCGTCGAGCAAAATTGTGCGCTCCTTCATGCCCGGCAAAGACAGCAGGCTGAAATGGGTCGCGTCATAGAGAATGCGGGCATAGATTTCATCAGCTAGCACCCAAAAGTCGTGCTGCTGCGCTAGGCGAGCAATGGCTTCTAGATCCTCCTGAGTCAGCACACCCCCCGTAGGGTTCTGCGGTGAGTTGAGAATCAGCAGCTTGGTGCGATCGCACACCCGCGCCTCCAGATCTTCTATCCGAAAGCGAAAATCCACCGCCTCCACCAGCGGCAGCGGCACCGCTTTGCCACCCACAAAGTTAATTACCGACTCGTAAATCGGGAAGCCGGGATTGGGGTAGATTACCTCGTCCCCCGCCTCCACCAGCGCCAGCAAACTAAAGAAAATCACCGGCTTGGCTCCCGGCATCACCACCACCTCTTCGGGCGACGCGGGGACTTGCCGGGTTTGAGTAACGTAGGCTGCGATCGCATCGCGTAGTTCGGGCAGCCCTGCCGCTGGCCCATAGCCGGTGTAGCCTGCCTGCATCGCCTGGTAGGCCGCATCGCAAATAAGCGGGGCCGTTTTGAAGTCGGGCTGACCAATTTCCAGGTGAATGACGGAGCGCCCCTGAGCCTCCAGGCGTTTGGCCTGGGCCAGCACTTCAAAAGCCGACTCCGTTCCCAAACGATCCATCCGGGCGGCAAATTTCATAGGTCAGGCGGCTCCTAACGCAGTTTCGAGCAGGCAGCTTGCCAGCTTGCTACGCACTTTAGCAAAGAGTTCTCGTTCAGGAATCTGCTGCAGGGAATCTGCTAACGGGAATTTGCTAACTGGCAATGCGTTCGCTGAAACTGCTGGCCGGTTTGGCCGCAGTGGCCGATACGCCAGAGCGCACTGCCCCCGGCAGCGCTTTGACCACAGAGCGACGGCGACCCCGACTGGCCACCCCCTCTTCCAGCAAACCCAGCTGATAAAACTCCATCAGCGCCAGCCCCACGCTCAGCAGCAGCCCGCCGATGCCGGCGACAAACAGCACCAGCGCCACCGGAATGAGCCAGTTGCCCGACAGCAAGGTCCGCAGCGCCAGACTAAACACACTGCCCACGAGAGCCAGCAGCACACAGTGCATAATGAACCAGCTTTGGCGAGTCAGCCGATAGCGGGCCTGTAGCTGCAGCCGCAGCTGTTTTAGGTGAGCTAGTTGCTCCACATCGGGCTCCCCTGCCTCCCGCAGCCGCGCCAGTCGCCCTAAATGGGTTTGCAGCTGAGTTGCGATCGCGCCATGGCGCAGCCACACCACCCCCCACCAGGCCAGTGCGATCGCCATCATCAGCGCCGAGTTCAAAATCAGCTGGATTAACTGAGTAGTCTGTTCCACGGTAATGGTCATAAGCAGCCCTCAAGCATGGGACAAATGTACTAATCTAATACCGTGTTGTCAATCCTGCGGGCGGCCATTGTGTTGCAAAGTGTGTTGCAAAGTAATA
>DATNQE010000327.1:0-3312 GCA_036702895.1 Trichocoleus sp.
GAGTAAGTCCCTGGGGAACGTGGTTGACCCCAAGGTGGTGATCGAGGGCGGCAAAAACCAGAAGGAGGAGCCTCCCTACGGGGCCGACGTGCTGCGGCTGTGGGTGTCGTCGGTGGACTACTCCTCCGATGTGCCCCTGGGTAAGAACATCCTCAAGCAGCTGGCAGACGTGTACCGCAAGATCCGCAACACGGCGCGGTTCTTGCTGGGCAATCTGTACGACTTTGACCCAGCTAAGGACGCGGTGCCCTACGACCAGCTGCCGGAGCTGGATCGCTACATGCTGCACCGGATCACTGAGGTCTTCAGCGATGTGCAGGACGCCTTTGAGACCTACCAGTTTTTCCGGTTCTTCCAGACGGTGCAGAACTTCTGCGTGGTCGATTTGTCCAACTTCTATCTAGACGTTGCTAAAGATCGGCTCTATATCAGCGGGGCCGAGTCGTTCCGTCGGCGCAGCTGTCAGACAGTGCTGGCGGTGGCGATTGAGAATCTGGCCCGTGCGATCGCACCTGTGCTTTCCCACATGGCCGAAGATATCTGGCAGAACCTGCCCTACCCCACCTCCTACAAGTCTGTATTTGAGGCAGGCTGGGTGAAGCTCGACGACGGCTGGAAACAGCCCCAGCTCTCCACCACCTGGACTCAGCTGCGCAGCATTCGCCAGGAGGTCAACCGGGTGCTGGAGCAGGCCCGCACCGCCAAAGCCATTGGCTCATCGCTAGAGGCCAAGCTGCTGCTCTATGTGCCCGATGTCGATCTGCGCCAGGTGCTGACGGCGATGAACCCGGCTGACAGCATTGCCCCGGGCAGCAGCCATGTAGACGAGCTGCGCTACCTGTTCCTGGTGTCCCAGGTAGAGGTATTAGACACTGCCGATGCGCTGGCAGGACTGACTTACCGCAGCGAGTCGGACGCGCTGGGGGTCGGCGTGGCCGATGCCGAGGGCCAAAAGTGCGACAGATGTTGGAACTACTCAGTGCAGGTGGGCCAAAGCACCGAGCATCCGACTATTTGTGAGCGCTGCATCGAAGTGCTTCAGGGGCGGTTCTAGGGTGGATTAGAAGAGGGGTGGGGCAGCTATGAGGCTGGCCATCTCTCCTTTAGCCTTGAAAGCCAGTTCGTCTCAGGATGGGAAATGCTGCCTATAGCATTAGACGGATTGACGAGGACACAGGGTGCGGGGGCTACGACCCCAGCCTGGGTGGAACCCCCGCACCCCACTTCTTTCAAACGTTCTAACTAGCTCAACGCAAGCCATAACCCATAATTAATCTTTTTGTCTGTTTTTTAAGCAAAATCAAGCTTCTTGTAGGAATTTTCTAAGAGCGGCTCAGCCAGATTTTATCTATCCTGCGGTATACGCATGGCTACGACCGCTGATTTAAGCTAGCTCTTTAGGGTTTTAGCGCCTGAATTGTCTCTTGGACAGCTCTCTGTGGTAGAAGGGGAGCCGCCCTTTCCCCTTAGCAAAATCGATTTACTGTGACCGGGCAGGATGGTAACCGCTCTAGGGGCGGCTTTCGAGTTAATGCTTTATTTCTTTTCGTCGGCCTACTGGCGCTCATTGCAGCCCACGGCCTGGCGCTGCTGTTTAGAATTGCCCCGGCGATTTCCCTCTGGTTTCCGCCTTCGGGCGTTGCGATCGCGCTGACCTTTTGGTTGGGGCCGATTGGAGCGGGGCTGACCGGGCTGGCCGCAGTGATCATGGCCCCGGCCTGGGGCAGCCAGGGCTGGCTGCGGCTGGTGGGGCTAACAGATGCGGTCGAACCGTTGCTGGCCTGGCTGTTGTATTGCCGCTTTTTTGGTGGGTCGCTGAACCTGGGCGGGCTACCCCAGGTGATTGCTTTTTTGCTCAGCGCACCGCTTGCTGCCTGCGCGGTCTCTGCTCTGCTGGGCTGTTCTGTGCTCAGCCTGCTGGGGAACTTGACCACGGTAGACTTGGGCACAACTATTGCCCACTGGTGGTTGGGCAATGCCCTGGGCACCCTGACGTTGGCTCCGCTGGCGCTGCTCCTGCTGATTCCTAGGCTGCCGAGGCGAGGTCAGCACTCACCTCCCACGCCAGAGAGCGACGTCAGTGATTGGCTGCCGCTGCGCCGCCACTGGCTAGAAACCTTGGTTATTCTCATCAGCGCTGTAGGGTCGAGTTTTTTGACCGTCAAGGCGACCGAAACGAGCGTTTTTGTAACGCTGCAGCTCTCGCTTTTGGGCCTGGTGCCCCTGGTTTGGGCGGCCATTCGCTTTGGGCTGCCGGGGGCGGTGCTGGCCCTGAGCTTTCGAGTTAGCACGGCCCTGCTGGCCTATCTGGTGGTCTACCCCAACGCCATGACGCTGCCGTCGTTTCCGGTGGCGCCAGAGCTGCTGCACACCCACAAGCTGAGCCTGCTGCTGCAAAGTGCGATCGCACTGCTGGTGGGAGCGGCAATTTCCGAGCGCACGGCGGTTCAGGTGGCCCTGACGGCAGAGCAGATTCGCCGCAGCGAATACCAGACCCGCGCCGAAATGGGAGAGCAGCTGTTTCAGCTCAACCGCCAGCTCCATGAAACGAACGCCCACCTGCAGCAGACGGAGTCTGTGCTCAATGCTTTTTTGACCAGCTCTCCTGTGGGACTGGCTCTGCTAGATCCCGACTTGCGCTACCTCTATGCCAACGAAGCCCTGGCCAACATCAGCGGGGCTCCCCTCGATCAGCATTTAGGCCGCTCCCTGGCAGACGTGGCCCCGCCCCTGGCCGCCAGGCTGGGCCCGGTGCTGCAGGCCGTGCTGGCTTCTCGTCAGCCCATTCTCAACCTGGAGTTTGACGATGGGCTAAACGGGGCCAGCGCATCCCCCCTGCACCGCCACGCCCTGGCCAATGCCTTTCCGGTGAACTTGCCCAACGGCGATGTGCTGGGCGTGGGCATGACCATTCTGGATATCTCTGAACTCAAGCGCATAGAAGCCGCCCTGCGTCAGAGTGAGCTGAGTTTTCGCACCCTGGCCGACGCGGTGCCTCAAATGTTTTGGATCACCGGCCCCGACGGCTACCACCAGTACTTTAACCAGCGCTGGTACGACTACACCGGCACGACCCTAGAGCAGACCCAGGGCGACGGCTGGCAGCAAGTGCTGCACCCAGACGACGTGTCGCTCACCCAGAGCATTTGGCAGCACTGTCTGCAAACGGGCAAGCACTATGAGGTGGAGTATCGCCTGCGCCAGGCGGTAGACGGCACCTACCGCTGGCACCTGGGGCGAGCGCTGCCTCTGCGCAGTGAGAACAATCAAATTATTCAGTGGTTTGGCTCCTGCACCGACATTCACGACCAG
>DATNQE010000339.1:0-2855 GCA_036702895.1 Trichocoleus sp.
GTGTAAGGGCCGGTACGAATCCAGCTAGACCTAGGCACAGAGCTAGAATACCTAAGCTCAGTGCACAGAAGCGCACCTGCGAATCCGTCGAAGCCGATGCTGATGATTTAACGCTAGACGATTGCATTGAAAAATCCCCCGAAAATCCCCAAAATCTAACTGGCGCAAACTGTCTTTAAGTCCGATAAAACCAGGGGCTTAAAAAACAACTTGCCAATGCCCCTAACGCTCAGTTTGCTAGCTGTTTGGGTTAACAACTGATGCAGCAGAAGTTGCGTCAAGCTGCTTCAAGCTATGTTGAAGCAGTAGCCTCACTGTAGTGGGAAAGCAATACCCTCTTTTCCTTCATTAGCCGTATCTTTCAATCAGCCTTTAGTAAGGGATGGCTGCGGTCGGAGAACCTGGCCGTGAGCAAAATGTATTGGGAATTAAACAGCTGAGTTTGGTGTTAAATCTTGGGCGATCCTAAAGCCCCAAGCAACAGCAGCGGCCAGGGCACCTCCAGGTCAGGCACCCACTCTGAGTGCTGTCTTAGGGCCGGTACGGCAAAGGGCAACACGAACCTGAGAGACCGCAGCGACGCCGGGCGGCTGCCGTTAGCATCAACCAGGCTGTATTCTCGGGCCAGTTCTGCTACAATCTGCAGCTGCCCTGTGCGGCGATGCCTGTTAGGGTCGGCTGCCAAAGCAGCGATGGCTCTGCCGGTGAGCAACGGTGTCTCCCAGTTGTAGCCCTCTTTGATTGAGGCTACCTGAGCATCCCCAGCGCGGGCCTCCATCTCGGCAGCAAACTGGGTCATAAGCTCTGTGCCAACAATGCCTGGCCAAATGGAGAGTGAGGTGACGTTGTGAGGTTTGAGCTCGACGGCCATATCGGCTGCCATGCGATCGCAAGCCGCTTTGCCCACGCCGTAGGGCACCCCAAAAATGTACGACAGCCCGCCCCAGGAGGAGAGGGTGCAGATTAGCCCCTGCCGCTGGGGCACCATCATGCGAGCTGCGTAGAGGCTGGCAATATAATGGCTGCGCAGCCCCACGTTGTTGCTGGCATCCCACAGTTCAGGCCCAGACTCCCAGAAAGGCTTACCGTAGGCTTCTTTAATAGCGGGCACGCCGCCGTAAGCGTTGTTAACCAACAGATCGAGGCGACCCTGCTCTGCCTGAATGCGCTCGAAGAGCGATCGCACTTGATCGTCGTCACTGTGATCCACTTGCACTGGGATGCCTACTCCCCCAGCCCGCTCAACAGCGGCACAGGTCTCTTCTAAAGACCCGACGGATTGATTGTTGTCTGCAGTAGTGGGTGCGCTTAGGGTACGGCCTGTAACATAAACCGTGGCGCCGGCTTCACCCAGGCCGATAGCGATCCCTTTGCCCAGCCCCCGCGTGGCCCCTGTGACCAAGGCGATTTTTCCCGTTAACGTCATGGTAATCTCCTGCTGTGCCTCGCAGTTCAGCTTAGCAATGCGAGTAGTTTGTGCCCTCAACCTATTTGCAACTTCTATGCCACGGCACTGGGGAATGCTTACACAGTTTCCACGAGTCCTCTCAACCTGCTCCCTGGCTTCAGCGGTGGCGGCACGGCGCTAGCAAAGTTACCGTTATGCACGGTCACGCTGCGCAGCGTGCCTAGGTTTAACCCCAGTGTCTCCGACTCGCATAGCTATGGGAGCCGCTAAGGGATGCAGCGCTGCACAAAATCCGTCAAGGCTGCCAGGCCTATACGGGCGATCGCAGTCCCTTATAGGCTTAGTCCGCGCGTCTTGTAGACCACAGCAGCAGCGCTAGACATTGCGATCGCTGCCTGGCAATCCGATATGCCAAAACCCAAATGTCAAACAATATTGGTCCTGCCATCCCTTCTCCGGAAAATCACTTTTCGTCAATAGATTGGGCTCAAGCGCTGGGAATATAGCCCCTTCTATCAGCGGGATTTCAATGCTGCCAAGGCAGTTCCCCCCAAGGAAGTTCGCCCTGCTTAAGAAGCTCTAATGCTCCCAGTCACTCGTGAAACACCGTGCGAACAGTCCCCCACCTGCGGGTTGTAGACAAAGCTAGCAAATCAACGCTGCTAAATCTTTGAACCTAACGGACCTGCTGTTCAAACGGCTTCAAATCGTTGCTCTCACTCCCTCTTTTTGAGGCAAGGCAACTACATTCCCCCCACGTTCAAGGAGCCAACCCCCATGACCACTCAACTGCTAGATCAGGCCAAGACAGAAGCCTTTGCCGAAAATATGCTGAGCACGCTCAACTCGGCTGCGATCGCGCTGATGACCTCCATTGGTCACCGCACCGGGCTGTTTGACACGCTGGCCGAGCTGCCCCCCGCCACCAGCCGAGAAATTGCCGCGGCCGCTGGGCTCAACGAACGCTATGTCCGCGAGTGGCTGGGCGCTATGGTAACGGGCCGGGTGGTGGAATACGACCCAGTCAACCAGACCTACCGCTTGCCCGCCGAGCATGCGGCTTGCCTCACTCGGGCCGCCGCTTCTGACAACATCGCTCCCTTTGCGCAGTACATTCCCCTGCTGGGCAGTGTCGAGGATCAGGTAATTAACTGCTTCTACCAGGGCGGCGGCGTGCCCTACTCCGAGTTCACGCGCTTCCATGCGGTCATGGCCGAAGACAGCGGCCAGACAACCGTTGCGGCTCTGTTTGACCACGTGCTGCCGCTGGTGCCGGGGCTGATCGAAGCTTTAGAACGCGGCATTGACGTGATGGATGTCGGCTGTGGCAGCGGTCGCGCCCTGACCAAGATGGCCCAGGCATTTCCCAACAGCCGCTTTGTGGGCTACGACTTTTCGTCAGAAGCGATCGCAACGGCCGCTGCGGCTGCCCATGAGCTTCACCTCA
>DATNQE010000351.1:0-3429 GCA_036702895.1 Trichocoleus sp.
CGGCGCTGCCGGGTCACGCTCTTGAAAGGCCTCATTAGAAATCTTTTTGCGCAGCTTAATGATGGCGTCGATAATGGCTTCCGGTCGAGGCGGACAGCCGGGAATATAAACATCGATCGGCAAAATTTTGTCTGCCCCCCGAACGGCTGTTGGTGAGTCAGCACTAAACATGCCGCCGCTGATCATGCAGGCCCCCATAGCAATGACATACTTGGGTTCGGGCATCTGCTCGTAGAGGCGCCGAGTTGCCGCTGACATTTTCATGTTCAGCGTGCCTGCCAAAATAATTAGGTCCGCCTGGCGAGGGCTGGACCGGGGAATTAGGCCAAAGCGGTCAAAGTCGAAGCGGCCCCCAATTAGCGCAGCAAACTCAATAAAGCAGCAGGCCGTCCCGTAGAGCAGAGGCCACAAGCTGGAGAGCCGTGCCCAATCGTAGAGGTCGTCTAGGGTCGTCAGAATGACGCTTTCGGAGAGCTGCTGAGTGACTTGAGGGTAGGCAGAGGGGCGACCCACATGCTCGTCGTCTGCCAGCTCAAAGGACTGCTGAAAAAGGGGATCTTGAGGAATTGAGGTCATTGAATCTTCCGATGAAGAACTACCGAAGCTGCCCAGAAACCATGCTAGGGATTTACCAGAAGGAACTTGTCTATCTTTAGGTTCAAATTATGTTACGCAGCTAGTTCTTTTGGCTCGCGCCTAACTCAAGTCGAGGAAGCTCAGCAGTACTTTTAGCGGGTAACAGGCAGGCGCGATCGCATTGCCACTACACAAATCTTAGTAACCCAAACTAGGATGGCAATGGAACTGTACGTATTTGAATACGTTTCAAAACTGAAAGTCGCTAGCGCTGTGAATGCTGGGCATAAAACCTGCTTTTGAAGCATTGCACTGCCGCAGCACTCCCAACGGTCATGCTGTTTGCAAGGTCGCTCTAGCAACTTGTCGCTCTAGCAACTTGTCGCTCTAGCAACCTAATAAAGGCGGCACATTCCCCAGACCGGGTTTAATACCGATTTTAGAAATGATTAAACGACGAGTTATCTTCGCCGCGCTTGCAGGCGTACTAGCTGCCATCATGCTGCCTTTAATTTCAACTATTTCTACTCCCCAGCCTCAGCCCGTCAATCAAATGTATGTTTTTGGCGACAGCCTCTCTGATACGGGGGTCGCCTACCGGCTGTCGGGCGGCAGCTATCCGCCGAGCCCGCCCTACTATCGGGGTCGATTTTCGAATGGTCCTGTGTGGGTAGAGGATTTAGCTGAGGCGCTCCAGCTTCCCTCTGCGCAGGTTAGTAATTTTGCCTGCGGCGGCGCGACGACGTCTGCTTCCGGGGCGTTTCCTCCCGGGCTGCTAGCCCAGGTGCAGGCTTTTGTGCAGACCCGAGCGGCACAGGCGTCGCCCACCGTTGAACCGGATGCACTCTACGTGCTCTGGGCCGGGGCTAACGATTATTTTCAAGGGGTAAGCAGCGCTAGCGGCCCGGTCGACAATATCCGCAGCGCGATCGCAGCTCTCGCTCAAGCCGGAGCTAAACGAATCCTGGTTGCCAACCTGCCCGATCTGGGGCAGCTCCCCTCCACCCGCAGCGGCTCTCAGTCGGCGGCCCTAAATGCTCTCAGTGAGGCTCATAACCGGGGGCTGAGACAGTCCCTCAAAGTGCTCCTTCAGGAGTATTCTGACCTGGCACTGGCGACCCTCGATGTCAATGCTCTCTATCGTCAGGCCGCTAGCAACCCTGCTCAATTTGGCCTGAGCAACGTGCTAACGGCCTGTTTTGCTGGAGTGCAGGGCTGTCGTCAGCCCGATCAGTACCTGTTTTGGGACGATATTCACCCCACAGCCGCCGCCCACCGTATTTTGGGGCAGGCGGCTTATCATGCGGTGCAGGCCGTTGGCATGGTGCCCACTTAGGCAGTTACGGCACGGCAGCCCTAGGACCGTAACGGCTAATAGCGAATCTAAGCGAATTTACTAGTAGCGAATCTGCAAAGTAACGCTGGCCTCAACCGTTTGCTCACCACCAATGACAGGGGTTTTAAAGTCGGCTTCGGCATTGGCGAGCTGCGCTCGAGCGGGCAGGGGCACGGGAATGGGCGGGTTGGCCCCGTTGATCTGGATGCTGACGACTTCCTGCGGCCCCAAATTAAGGGCGCTCAGTACGGCGTTGGCCTGCTGCTGGGCGTCAGCTGTAGCTTCCTGTAGCGCTACCTGGCGGGCGGCTGCGATCGCACTGTCCTCAGCCGCGAAAGCCACGTTGAGAATTTGGGTTGCGCCAGCGGCCACCGCGTCGTCGAGCAGCGTGCCCACCTGGTCATTGGGCACCCGGAAACTAACGGTATTGCTGGCGACGTAGCCTACTGCCTCGGGCCGGCCATTTTGATAGTCATACTGCGGCGTGAGGCGGATTCCGGTGGTTTGCAGTTTTTGCACGCCGCGCGCCTGTAAAAGCTCTACCACCGCCGCCGCCTGCTGGGCCGCCTGCCGCTGAACCTGCTCAGCAGTGCGCCCCTGCACCTCTACGCCAAGCTCTACCTGAGCCAGTGACGTTGCAATTGACTCACTGCCTTGGCCCGTAACGGTCAGGGTTCTAAGCAAAGGTTCTTGCGCCATTGCCGGTAGGGTAGAGGTCAGTCCCAGCATGGCACCGCCTGTCAGCAATGTCCAACTCAACAGCGATGTGGCAACGCCTCGGGAAACCCCCTGACTCATCGATTTAATCCGCGTCATACATACTCTCCAGTAAGCGCCGCTAACGGTTTGGCTGCTTCAGTATTTGTATCCAATGTTGCACTCTCATTCCAGATGCAGCGCTACGGTTACGGTTTTAGTAACTCTGATTTCGTCGTTTCTCTGCGGCAAAACCAAAATAAAAGCCCCCAGCACGTGGCCGGGGGCAAACCCTCGAAACAAGCATTACTGAGTTTGTATAGTAGGCAGCAATCGGGAGAAAGCGGGGAAGCGCTAACACGAGGCTTATCCCATTCCCTGGCAGGGTTCTCCGGCATTCGTTCTCCGGCATTCGTTCTCTGGCATTTAAAATAAAAACCCCCGGCACAAGACCGGGGGCACCCTCGAAACAAGCATTACTAAGTTTGTATAGTAGGTAGCGATCGGGAGGAAGCAGAGAAGCTGTTCTGGAAAGCTGAACGGCTGCCGCAAATTTTTCTCAGCGCTGTTTAGCAGCAGGATGCTCAACACCCGCCTGAAGCTTTAAGTCAGCAGCCTTCAAGACTCCAGACAAGCTATATCCGTTATTTCGGCATTCTGCTCTTAACCAGCCCACGCCTAAAATCAGCAGGGCTGCTTTCTATAGCAATCGCCAATTTGATTAGGACATTCCACCAGAAATAGCCGTAAGGCGATTGCGCGCAGGTCGCCGTCCCAGACGTAGCTATTACCAACAGCTCTCGTCCTAAGCGACCTGGCCA
>DATNQE010000352.1:0-3343 GCA_036702895.1 Trichocoleus sp.
CATTCCAGAGACTGCCCTCTCTTTCATGGCAAAGCGTGCCAACTCGAAGGAAACGGTTGTTGTGGATGGCGCATCGCATGTGGTGATGGTTTCTCATCCGGATGCTGTTGCTGAGCTCGTTGAGCGTGCTGCGACTGCTCAGTAAACAGGTTAGCTGTGCCGCACAATTGCCCAAACATGCAGCGTTGCTGCTTTTGGGCAATTTGTTCATCAACATGTATTGCTTGCGCAGCTGCGGCACAGCCAATTCCTTGAACTCTTGCGCCTCAAACTGACTAACTTATTTCTAGTAGTTAATGAGTCTTAATAGCAGCATTAAACACTCAAGTTTTGCCAGTTTGAGACAAGGCGATTGAATTTTCTCGGTTACTACTAGTGATTTAGAAGTATGCAAAGAACTATGCTCTAATTCTTTTGCTTGCAGCCTCTTGCCGAAGTGAAATAACAGAGTAGATGTTGCCGTAGTAAAGCTAGTCTCAAAGGTTTTGGACAGCTTCTTAATCTTTAATCACCCTAAAATTAACCTCATTTTAATATTACCGCCGCTGTTAGATACAGCGCAGTTGTACTCGGTTAGCTGTGTGAAATTTGACAATTCGCTGGGAAACCTTAGCTTGTTCCGCAGAGAGCCATTTCGCTTACAACGGTGCACCTGGTGGGTCAAGGTTGCTTGTTGCTAGCCCCAAAAGAACAGCGAATCGGGCTTTAGATAAGTCTCTCTTCTAACCCTGACCACAGCTTAGACCCAGCATTTTTTCAGTCTCCACACCCATCATGAAAAGACGAAATTTTCTCTGGTGTTCAGCGCTGTTTATGAGCAGCACAGTCATTGCCTGTAGTCGCCCTACGGCTCCTCCGGCAGCAGAAATTCCTGCTCTGAAGCTGGCCATCACCGACATTAGCGGAGCCGAGGAGCTAGAAGAGAAATATGAAGCGTTTCGCGCGGCGCTGGCGGCAGCGCTAGGTACCGAAGTTACGTTTTTCCCGGTGGAAAATTACACGGCAGCTACTGTGGCGCTGAAGCGCGGCGACGTCGATCTGGCCCTGGCGGGTCCCTCTGAATATGTCGTGATTAAGTCTCGCACCAACGCTGTGCCGATTGTCGCGGTTACTCGCCCCAACTACCACTCCATGATTGTGGTGCCGGCTAGTAGCCCCCTCTCTAGCGTTGCTGACCTTAAGGGCAAAACCATTGCCATGTCAGATATTGGTTCTACTAGCGGCCACCTAGGACCAACCTCTTTGCTGCTCAACGCGGGGCTAGATCCCAAAACGGATGTGACAGTGCAAATGCTTGGGGACGAAGGCAGCGTGGAGGCAATAAAGACTGGCAAAGTCGATGCCTGGGGTGGTTCAGCCGTAGATTATGCTGACCTGCTCAAGGACGATGCTGGATCGTTTGTGGTGCTCGTTGAAGGGCCACCATTACCAAGTGACGTCATCATTGCCAGCAGCAATCTCGACCCGGCTGCCATTGAGTTGATTCGAGAGCGGCTTTTGGCCCAAGAGGGGGCTATTGTTAGCGAGATCGCAACTCATGTCAGCAAGTACGTCGGCTCTACCATGCAGCCTGCCTTAGATGCAGATTACGACCCTATCCGAACGGTTTATCAAGCCATCGGCCAGGGCGAGTTTGTGCAATAAGGAGGGGCTTTTGGCAACGGGTCATAATCAGTACAAGCAAGTTGGAGGACTCTCCCTGCGGCTGCAGAGGCTGATTGCCAACCTGGGGATTGTCCAAAAAATCAGCTACAGCTTTGCTCTGAGTCTGGGCATTGTTACCGTTGGAGTGAGTGCTGGGCTGGTCTTGGGAGAAACCTACCAGCGGCAGGCGCTCAATCAGCTGCTGCTGGCCAATGAGCAGCGCCACCTGCTCAACCAGCTAGAAAAAGGCGTGCTGGAGGTGCGATCGCATCCCCAACGGCTGGTGGCCGTCGTGGGCGACTCTGTTTGGTTTCAGTACGAAACGGTCAAGTTTGAGGACGATGTGCAGCAGGTCCTCCACCTGAGCGAGCAGCTGGTCAGCTTTGCCGCCGCCGATCCCCACAGCGGGGCGCTCGATGATGCCGCCCTGCAGGCGCTAGCCGGCAGCTATGAAGCCGCGACGCAAAGCTACCAGCAGCTCATCGAGGACCTGTGGCAGGCGCTCGATCCGGCCAATGTGCCTCAGACCCAGGTGCAAAGCGTGCGGGAAGCGCTGCTAGAGCGTACCAACAGCGGCGAGATTGTGCAGCTCGGCATTGAGTTTGAGCGGCTCGCTGAGAGCCTGAACCGCAGCATCAGAGTGGCCGAGCAGGAATACGCGGAGGCTGAAATCGCCTTTGAGCAAGCCCAGCACTTGCGATCTCAAATTATTCTGGTCGGCGTCCTGCTCTCTGGGTTAACCGCTACCCTGCTAGCGCTTGTCACCAGCAGGGCTATTGCTCACCCGCTGCAGGCCGTTACTCGGGTCGCCCAGCAGGTCACCCACGAGTCTAACTTCAACCTGCGCAGCAACCTCAGCAGCCGCGACGAAGTCGGCACCCTGGCAGCATCGCTCAATCAGCTAATTGAGCGGGTCCAGCGGCTGCTCGACGAAAAAGCCGAGCGAACCGTTGAGCTAGAGCGGGCTAAAGAGGCAGCAGAGGTGGCGAACCACGCCAAGAGCGAATTTCTCGCCAACATGAACCACGAGCTGCGCACCCCCCTCAACGGCATCCTGGGCTACGCCCAGATTCTGCGGCGAGACTCTCACATTACCGAGAAGCAGCTCAAGGGCGTCACGATCATTCGCCAGTGTGGTGAGCACCTGCTCACCTTAATCAACGACATTCTCGATTTGGCAAAAATCGAAGCCCGCAAAATGGAGCTCTACCCCCAGGACTTCCATTTACCCAGCTTCTTAGAGAACACTGCCGAGATGTGCCGTATCAAGGCGGCGCAAAAGGGAGTTGCCTTTCGCTTTGAGATGGCTACCGATTTGCCTTCCGCCGTACGGACCGACGACAAGCGGCTGCGCCAGGTGCTGCTCAACCTTCTGAGCAATGCGGTCAAATTTACCGACATGGGAGCAGTCACCTTTCGCATAGAGCCTGTGGCAACGCAGGAGATCTGTTCTGATAGCCCAAGCGTTAGAGTCCGCTTCACCATTCAAGACACGGGCATTGGCATTCCCCCAGAGCGGCTGGCTCGCATATTTCTGCCTTTTGAGCAGGCTGGAGGGCGCGATCGCAACGCTGAAGGTACGGGTCTGGGGCTAGCCATTAGCCAGCAGATTGTGGAAATTATGGGCGCTCAAATCCAGGTTGAGAGCCATCAGGATCAGGGCAGCACCTTCTGGTTTGAGCTCAATCTACCCCTGGTT
>DATNQE010000366.1:0-2398 GCA_036702895.1 Trichocoleus sp.
GATTCAGGTAGGCAGCGTGGCGCTTGATTAGCTCGAAGTGCGATCGCACTTTGAGTAAAAACGCGCCGCAGCTAATCGGCTGGTAAAACAGCTTGTGAAAATCCACCGTAATTGAGTCTGCCGCTTCAATGCCTGCCAGTAAAGACTGATTGCGATCGCTCAAGATCAGCGCCCCGCCATAGGCCGCATCTACGTGCAGCCAGAGATCTTGGGTACGGGCAATTTGCGCTAGCTCCGGCAGCGGGTCAATGCTGCCAAAGTCGGTTGTTCCCACTGTGGCCACCAGGGCAATCGGCAGCAGATCTTGGGCTTGTAGATTGGCTAGGGTGCGAGCTAAGGCTTTCGGGTCCATGCGGAAGTGCTCATCGGTCGGCACCGTTACCATTGCCTGCTCGCCTAGGCCCAGCAGCGAAGCCGCCTGCCCAATGGTGAAATGCGAGACTTTTGAACATAGAATGCGAAAGCGCTGCGCCTCTGGCGGCAAACCCCGCTGCTGCACCGACCAGCCGAGCCGGGTCTGGCAGTATTGGTCGCGGGCCAGCAACAGCCCCATAAAGTTTGACTGGGTACCGCCACTGGTAAAAATGCCGTCGGCCTGGTCATCGTAGCCAAACTGTTCGCACAGCCAGTTCACCAGGCGCTGCTCTAGCACCGTAGCCGCAGGGCTCTGGTCCCAAGAGTCCATCGACTGATTAGTGGCACTGATGAGCAACTCTGCTGCCAGGGCAGAAATCAGCGGCGGGCAGTGCAGATGCGCCACGCAGGCCGGATGAGACACGCCCACAGAATGCCGGAGCACCTGTTCGCCCACGCCTTGAAGGACTGTGTGCAAGTCGCTGCTGTTGGTGGGGCAGAGGTTGACCCCGTTGAGCTGGCGGGCTAATTCGGCGGCTGGGGTGCCGCTGTAGGGCTGGCCCTGGGCGGCAAACTGCTCGACTAGGACGGTTTGGGCGAGTGCGATCGCATCTCGGTAGGCGCGAATACTCTCCTCGCTATTCGTCAGAAAGTAGCGATCGAAAGGTGCAGAAGAGCTGACCCCCATAGTTGAGGAAGATTCACTCAGCAGCATTAGTTCACCTCAGAAGACAGCGCAGAATTGGCTGCCTGCACAGCCGCATGAACAATTTCACAGATGCGATCGATCTGCTCAGCCGTCACAATCAGCGGCGGCAGGAACCGCACAACGCTGCTATGGCGGCCCCCTAGCTCTAGAATTAGCCCACGTCGCAAACATTCACGCTGAATGCGTCTGGCCAAAACCGGATGGGCCGGGTAGCTGCCCTGGGCGTTGGCAGCGGTGTTGACATCCACTACCTCGGCCCCCACCATCAGGCCCCGTCCTCGCACCTCACCCAAGCAGGGAAACTCTGTCTGGATCTGCTTCAGCTGAATCATGAGGCGTTCGCCCATCGTCTGTGCATGATCAGCAAGCCGGTGCTCCTGGATATAGCGCAAGGTTGCAAGTCCTGCCGCCATTGCCATCTGGTTACCCCGGAAGGTACCTGCGTGAGCACCGGGCTGCCACTGGTCTAAAGACTCGTGATACAGCACCACCGCTAGGGGCAAACTGCCGCCAATCGCCTTCGAGAGCACCACCACATCCGGCGTAATGTCAGCGTGCTCAAAGGCAAAGAGTTTGCCCGTTCGACCTAATCCGGTTTGAATTTCATCGATGATTAGCGGAATCTGGCGGGCCTGAGTGAGGCGACGAATTTGCCGCACCCAATCATTAGGGGCAGGAATGACGCCGCCCTCACCCTGCACCACTTCCATAATTAGGCCTGCTGGAGGCACAATGCCGCCCTCAGGGTCATCCAAAATGTGCTCAATATAGCGGCTGCTGATCTGGTGTCCCGTCCCACCCACTCCAAATGGGCAGCGGTAGGCATAGGGGTAGGGCAAAAAATGTACATCGCTCATTAACCCTGGCACAGCTAGCTTCGCCGTTAGGTTGCCAGTCAGGCTCAAAGCGCCGTGAGTCATGCCGTGGTAGCCGCCCTGAAATGAGAGCATACTCCGCCGTCCGGTGGCAGTTTTAACTAGCTTGATCGCAGCTTCCACCGCATCAGCCCCAGTCGGGCCGCAAAATTGAATGCGGGCATGGTTAGCAAAACTGGGCGGCAGGCTAGCAAACAGCTCTTCTACAAACTGATCTTTGATCGGCGTGGTCAAGTCCAGAGCGTGCAGCGGGTAGCTAGCGCTGAGCGTCTGCTGAATCGCTTCAGTCACCACCGGGTGATTGTGCCCCAGAGCCAGCGTACCTGCTCCTGAGAGGCAATCTAGATAGCGATTGCCATCAGCATCTTTGACGTAAATGCCCTTGGCTTCTGCAATTGCGATCGGAATGCGGCGAGGATAGGTGCGAGCATTTGACTCCCGCTGCGCCTGCCTCTCCAGG
>DATNQE010000380.1:0-16812 GCA_036702895.1 Trichocoleus sp.
CCCACGACCTCGGCCGCGCCGCGACACAGCGCCTCAGCCCCCATTGCCCCACTACCAGCACACACATCCAGCCAGCGGCAACCGTCAACGCGCCCCTGCCAAATATTAAAGAGCGCTTCGCGAACCCGCGACGCGGTAGGGCGAGTAGCCTCACCGGGTAGAGTCTTAATCGTGCGGTTGCCGTAAATACGAAGAGACATGAGAAGCCAAGGGATGGTTTAAGAGGTCTTGTGCAGTTGGAGGACTCATACGAACGTTACTGAACTCGCAAACGGCTCTAAAACTTCGCTAGCCAGTTCGCAAAGTCCATCAGTTCCTATTGAGTTTGAGAAAATTGCTAAAGGGGCTTCTTCGATCAGAGGCCTGAGTTTGTCAGGGTTAATACGATGGCTGTAGATGCTGCGTACTAAGTGGCGAAATTGACAGTAGTTATCCAGTAAAGTTCGTGTTGAGTCTGAAATGACTGCTGGACGCAGACCAGATACTTCGACAGTCATTTGGTTTAGGAGAGCTTTGTGCCAGCCGCTGCCGTTGGGCAGTCGATTATCCAGCGTAGTAGCAATCCCGTCAAATAAGCGCTCTACGCCGTTGTAAAAATTGTGAAGATTCAGCGCCACGCTATCTAGGTAGAGGTCATCCCTAGATTCCTGATGACCAATGGGTAAAGCTGTCCTTTGAGGCGAGAGAACCAAAAACAACAATTCGTTCTGCCTCAAACTGGTCTCGAAGCACGGCAAGGAGATGCGGTAGTCTAGCTTGGGCTACCTGCCAACGCTCGCTGTCCAGACTGTTGCTTAGATCCCGGGCAGGATTGAACTGCTTTAATTCAGCTTCTGTGAGTTGGCGAATAGTTTTAGCCATTGCCATTTGCCCGCATAGCTTAGCGGCTGACTGCTAGCTCTTTAGCCTGCACTAGCGCCACAAAGTTGTCTAGCATCGTCAGCCCAGCTGGGGCCGATTTTTCGGGGTGGTACTGCATCGCCATCAGGTTGTCCTTTGCGATCGCAGCCGTCACCGTCTGACTCCCGTGGGTCACTGTCGCCGCCGTCACGGATGGCTCAGCCGGGTCGGCGTAGAAGGAGTGAACAAAATACACCCAGTCGCCATCCTTAATCCCCTGCCAAACGGGAATGTCGGGTTGAGTCAAGGTGAGCTGGTTCCAGCCCATGTGGGGAATGGTGATGCCAGGTTCTGGGCGAAAGCGCTTGATCACACCGGGTACAATGCCCAGCCCAGTTTCCTTGCCCTCTTCGCTGGCATCGAACAGAAGCTGTAGGCCCAGGCAGATGCCTAGAAATGGCTTACCGCTGGCAATGATGTCTTTGATGGGTTGGACCAGGTCACGCGATCGCAAGTGCTGCATGGCTGGGTCGAACGCGCCATCGCCCGGTAACACCACGGCATCAGCTTTCTCTAAGTCAGCAGCAACATCGGTAATGTGGGGAGTGGCGCCCGCATTGGCCAGTCCTTTGCAGGCCGAGTGCAGGTTGCCCATGTCGTAATCGATGACGGCAATTAGAGTCATGGTCATTCCCCCATCAAGCGGCGATACTTCCCTATCGTACCTGCAGCCCCGCAGTTCTGCCTAAGGAGGGCCCCGCCTGCTGGGCCTTCACGCTAGAGTTGCTGCATAAACAATCAGAAATAATGTGTCTGCCGCTCCGTACCTCCGATACTGCTGACGGAATGCTGTACCATGGCTCCGCTCCTCATTACGTCGTTTGCCCCTTGGAAGGCACACCAAACCTCAAATTCTTCTGATGATTTGTTGGCAAGACTTTACCGGCAAAGAGCTCTGCCGCCTAATGCGGTGTGGATGCGGCAAATTCCGGTCAACTATCAGCTAGCGCCCTGTCAGGTTATTGCCAAGCTGGTGGAGCTACGGCCAGCGGTGTTGGTCTGCTGCGGCATGGCGGAGAAGCGGCAACAGCTCAGCCTAGAGCTGAATGGCCGGCTGGAAGACCAACTGCTAAAAACGACGCTAAATCTGCCTGATCTTTTAGTGGGGACACGGTTCACTGAAATCAGCCCCTGTGCAGGCACCTACGTTTGCAATCATCTCTACTTCAGAGTACTGGAGTTTATCCAGCGCAGCCGCAGCTCAACTCAGGCTTTATTTATCCATGTGCCTTGCCTGACGCCGCTCAACGAAGCGTTTGTTGTAGCGGACTTTGTGCTGGTGCTGGAGCGGTTAAGTCGGATGGGGCAGGAGATGCAGCAGGCGGCTTGAGTAAGGGCAGAAGGCAGAAGGCAAAGGGCAGAGGGCAGAAGGGGCTAAGTCTTCTCTCTCCTCCCCGGCCAAGGCAGAGGAGAGAGGATGATGCCGAGGTGGTGGTGAAGAGTTTGGGATAGACTGCTGCTTTGGTGGTCTGACGTAGTGCCCTATGAAGCCTTACCAGCGTGTTCCGATCCAAGACTGCGGCGAAGGGTTAGAGCCAATTCCGGCGAATGTTTTTGCTTTGGTGCAGCCACACTTTTACGAAACGCTGGGTGCACCCTATGCTGACCAATCCCCCTATATGCTGCGCCAGGGCGTTTTAGCAGCGCTGCATCAGGCCCAGAAGGAACTCACGGCTAAGCGCCCAGGTTGGCAAATTCGGGTTTTTGATGCTTTTCGGCCAGTAGCGGTGCAGCAGTTTATGGTGGACTACACGCTGCGATCGCTGGTGCAGGGCCAAGGCCTAGACATAAATCAGCTAACCGCTGGGCAACGGCAGGAATTTTTGGCGCAGGTCTACCAGTTTTGGGCAGCGCCTAGCCTTGATAAGGCTACACCCCCACCGCATAGTACAGGGGCTGCGATTGATGTAACGCTGGTGGACGAGCGGGGCGAGGAGGTGGACATGGGCTCGCCGATTGATGAGATTTCGGTGCGATCGCACCCTGACCACTTCGCTGCCAGCACGGATTCTCAAGCGCAGCAATGGCACAGTCACCGAGTTTTACTGCATCAGGTGATGCGCTCTGCTGGGTTTCGTCGCCACCCTAACGAATGGTGGCATTTTTCTTTGGAAGATCAGCTATGGGCTTGGCTTGTAGGCCAGGAAACGGGAGTCGAGCCGGTTGCCCAATACGGTCGGGTTGATTCGCTGTGAGCTAAGCCCGATTGGCACCGAACCATAGCTCCGCATAGTTTGAGTGCTCTAGGGCGTTTCCTGAAGAATCGGCAGCTTAGTCTCTAGCATCAGACAGTTCTGCCCCTCTTCTGCCTGCAGTCGATACTGCACCTTATCCATCAGCCGGCTCAAAATCATCCAGCCGTAGCCGCCCTCCTGGCGCTCCTCCGGAGTTGGCGTGAGGTACGTCTCAACGTCATAGCCCTGCCCAAAGTCCCAAATCTCGATAGTGACCAGAGGCTCAGCTAGCGTCAGGCGTAGGGTGACGGGTAGCTCTGGGTTGTCCTTGTGGGCGTGGCGCACCACGTTTGAGTAGGCCTCTACCAGCGCCAGCCGTAGCCTTACCGACATCTGAGGCCACAGCTCGTTTTCCTTTAGCTCTGCTGCCAGCGACTCTAGCAGCCAGTTTTCTACTACCGCCAAAAATTTCAGATCGCTGGGAATTTTTAGCTCAGTTTTCATCGGGCAGCACCTCCAGCGATAGGGCTGTCTGATCATCCTCCTGCTCATCACTCAGCTTCTGAATCCTTTCCAGTAAGGTGTCTAGGTTTAGCGGTGGCTGCAGCTGCTGCAAAAGCTGCCATAGGCCTTCCTGTTTGAGCATGGCGCTGCTGCTAGCGCCTGTGGCCCCAACGCCCGCCTCGGTTAAGCCGTCACTGGCTAGCAGCAGGGTATTGCCGGGGGCTAGGGCTGCTTCCCCGGCTTTGGCTTTCCACACTGGCAAAATTCCCAGAGGCACCCCCCGCACCTCTAAATAGTGAGGCGATGGTGGAGATCCCGCGTCGGCCTGCTGCGGCCAGATTAGAGGGTAAATATGTCCGGCGTTGGCATAGGTCAGCTGACGGGTCGCGGCAGAGTAGCGCACCAGCACCAGAGTGATAAAGCAGTTGTTGCTCACCAGGTCGTCGAGCAGGCTGGCGTTGAGGCTCTGCATCACGGCATCGGGAGCGGGCGATGTTTCTTGAGAGAGTTCTCGCCTCAGTACTGAAATGGCGCTGGCCATAAACAGCGCTGCCGGAACGCCCTTGCCCGAGACATCTCCTACAGCCAGCCAAATGTCTCCCTGGGGGTGGACAAAGACCTCGAAAAAGTCACCTCCCACTTCGCGAGCTGGAAAACAGCGGGCCTGAATTTTCACCCCTGGCACCGCCGGCCAACTCTGGCGCAGCAGGTTCATCTGAATCTGGCGGGCTACTTCTAGCTCTGCTCGCATTTGCCGGCTCTGATCCTGGAGCTGCTGATACAGCAGCGCTTGAGCTATGGCCAGCGCTACTTGATCAGAGATACTGCGAATGAGAGCTAAGGTTTCGTCTGACCAGGTAGGGAGGGTGACTTGATAGAGGGAAGTGACTGCTAGACAGCGCTGCTGGTAGATCAGCGGCAGCGTGAGGACGGCTATCGGTGACTGGCCTTCGACCTCAAGGGTTTCTAGGGTAGCCTCGGCACCAAAGCCGACTCGGCCCTCCTGCTTCACATGGTGCTCATACAGCAAGGACCACAGCTCAGAAACAGCCGCTTGAGCCTCAGGGCTGCCCTCATGGGGGGGAGAAGTGGTCTCGGCGGGATATCTAAAAACGGGGCTTTGGGCCACAAAGCTGCTGCTTACAGAGGGGTACTGCTCCTCCCAAGGGCGCAGAATAACCTGATCGGCTTCAAACAGTCGGCCCAGGGTGTTGACCACGGTTTGCAGCATGCTGTGGTAGTTCAGCGACTCGCGCACTGCGCTCATTACTGCATTAATTAGAGACTCTTGCCGTAGGGCAAAGGTCAGGGCCCGCGTGCGCTGCTTCACCAGCCGGTAGGTATCGGCTGACTGCATGACTACATTTTTGAGCGCTTCTGGGTTCCAGGGTTTGGTGATGTACTTGAAGACTTTGCCGGAGTTGATAGCTTCTACTAGGTCTTCTACATCGGTGTAGCCTGTCAGCACGATGCGAATCGTGTCGGGAAAACGCTCGACGGTGCGGCTTAGAAACTCGGTACCATTCATCCGAGGCATCCGCTGGTCAGAGATAATGATGGCCATTTCTCCGACCTGCTCCAAAGTTTCTAGGGCTTCTACGCCACTGGTGGCTTTGAAAACTTGAAAATCGCGGCGGAAGGTGCGGTAAAGCAGATCTAAGTTGTCCGGCTCGTCATCGACCACCATCAACTTAAGCTTGTCGTGTGCGCCTAGACTCATTGTGTTTGTGACCCTATAGCCGCCGAATCTCAGGGAAAATTGCGATGGTTGAAGAGCAAACTCACCCCCATCGCGATGCTGCGTTTTACTGCATGGTACTTGCAGTAAACGTTTTCAGTTAATGCATTCAGGGTTCCCCAATTTTTTCCGGGAATGTCAGCTCGGACATACACTAGTGGTGATTGGTCTGCGGTTTTGGGCAGGTTTACCTTTTAGGTGATGGGGGCGAATATGCAGAGTCTCGCTAGGCTTGGAACTACAGTGCTGTTGGCGGCGCTTGGGGCTCCGGCAGCTCTGCTATTTGTGGTCAATGCTCCCCCAGGGGCTGCCGTGGCTAGCTCTGCCCCTACAAGCTTTGAGGACGTGCAGGAGGCGATTCAGTCTTCCCTTTGTTTGGGTGACTGGAACAGGGCCATTGCTCTGACGGGCACTCTGATGGCGCAGCCCCAGTTCTCCCCTGCGTACCGCAGCACCCTGGTAAGTTTTCGTCGTCAGCTAGAGAGCCTACGGGATACTCGTCAGTCCGTATCTGATCGAGCGGGCTGTGACGCGGCTCTAGCCCAGTTTGTGGCAGCGGAATTGGTACCGGAGACAGCCCAACCGCTGAACTGGGAAAAAGCGATCGCAACCCTGACTGATCGCAGCTACACTGGCGTACCCGATCAGCTGGCCCGCCAAATTGAGGGCTTTGCTGTAGCCGGACTGGCCCGTTTGGTAGACACTGACGTGGCCGCTCTAACGCCGGCTCGACCCATCGATACTCGCGCCGGCTCGGGCGTTTCTGCTGGGCAGGTGGGCCAGGGATATGAGGTGTTCACCTTTGTTGGCGGGTTGGGCGATCGAGTCAACATCGATCTCGACGTCACACGAGTTTTACCCGGCATTCTCTACTCTGATGATGACTCCCAGCTGTTTCTATTTGATGGCCAAGGCCAGCTGCTAGCGGAGAACGACGACTTCAGACGTCTTCAGTCGCGCATTACCAACTTCGTGCTGCCGCGCTCTGGCAGCTACTACGTTGTTGTGACGACTTACAACAACGATCCCGTTTTGGATGGCGACAATCGCGTTGTGGGCTGGAGCGGCAGCGGCGGCAGCGCTATTGAATTTACGCTCTCTGTGACGGGCGTAACGCCTACCGATCAACTCGTTTTTCCGGAAGAAGCAAGCCGCTAGAAAAAGCGTAAGGTGCGGCCAGGAAAGTACATTACGCCCTCACTGGCTACTCCTCTTTTCGCTCGGCCACCCGCAGCTTGGCCGAGCGGGCGCGAGGATTAGAAGCTGTCTCTTCATCGGCGGCTGTAACTGGCTTCTTGGTGACTACTGTTAGCAGAGACGACCCCTTCAGGGCGTGCTTTACTAGCCGATCTTCCAAGCTGTGAAAGCTGATGATAGCGAGCCTGCCTCCTGGGCTGAGCCAGGTAGGGGCTAACTCTAGAAATTGTTCGAGGACCTCTAATTCTCGATTCACCGCGATGCGCAACGCTTGAAAGGTGCGGGTCGCGGGATGGATGCGGCCATAGCGGTATTTGCCGGGGACGCATTGGGCAATAGCTTCTGCCAATTCGGTCGTGGTTGTAAAAGGGCGTTGAGCCACAATTTGGCGGGCAATGCGCCGGGAGAGCCGCTCCTCGCCGTAGGTGTAGATAATGCGGGCTAGCTCAGCTTCCTCCCAGTGGTTCACGATGTCGGCGGCAGAAACCTCCTGCCGCTGGTCCATGCGCATATCCAAGGGCGCTTCCAGGCGGAAGCTAAAGCCCCGCTGAGCAATATCAAATTGAGCAGAGCTGACGCCTAAATCAGCCAGGATGCCGTCGAAGCGCCTTTTTCCAGGATTAAATTCAGCAAAGTTCGTGCGCTGGAAGGTAACCCTATCTAGATAGGGGGCAAGGGTAGACTGAGCAGCTGCGATCGCATCTCCATCTTGATCTAACGCTGTTAACTGAATTGTTGGATCGGCTTCTAGAATCAGCTTGCTGTGGCCGCCACCGCCAACCGTTGCATCGAGATAGTGGCCTCCCGGCTGAGGCCGAAGACCTGCGAGGGTTTCCTGGGGCAATACGGGAACGTGCTCAAAGGTGGGAAGGGGCTCAACAGTCATAGCGGCAGTGTAGTTTGGGCAGGTTGCCCACTCGATTGAGTCTACTGCAATTGGCTACCGGCAATGGGTGTGGTGCTTTGGTTTAACCCTCTAAAGCCGCCGCTCTAGCCCGTGCAGACCAATAGCTCCCAAAATAGCGCTGAGCAGCGTCCAAACTCCGTCTGCAAACAGGTTGATCCGATGGATCGACTGTAGCGATTCGGCAATGAAAATCTGGGTTAGGTCGTCTGAAGTTTGAATGGTCAGCTCAAAGCGTTGATAGGCCTGCTGCAGGCTATCCCAATCAGTTAGGGCTGCTCTGCCAAACACGGTGATGCCTGCGATCGCTGGAGCAATGACCAACAGCAGTAATAGGGTTGTTCGCATAGTTTTTGAACCTTAATGGTCTACATAGGGGATGTTCATCTACAGTTCGACTGCAAAGGCAGGGAATTCACATTAAGATGCTTAAAGGGAGCCCTCCAACCGATGACCGACCCGGTAATCGCGCCCTGGACCCCCTGGGATCGATCAAGCAGACACACCTGGCTGACACCCTATGTCAAGAATTGAGACCAAAACAGAGCCCATGGTCCTCAACATGGGGCCGCACCATCCCTCTATGCACGGGGTGCTGCGCCTCATTGTGACCCTAGATGGCGAAGACGTTATTGACTGCGAGCCGGTGATTGGCTACCTCCATCGCGGCATGGAGAAAATCGCCGAAAACCGCACCAATATTATGTATGTGCCCTACGTCAGCCGCTGGGACTACGCGGAGGGCATGTTTAACGAGGCGATTACGGTCAACGCGCCGGAGAAGCTCGCTAATATCGAAGTACCCAAGCGGGCCAGCTACATCCGCGTGATTATGCTGGAGCTGAACCGCATCGCCAACCACCTGCTGTGGCTTGGTCCCTTCCTGGCGGACGTAGGTGCTCAAACGCCATTCTTCTACATATTCCGGGAACGGGAGATGATCTACGACCTGTGGGAAGCCGCCACTGGCTACCGCATGGTAAACAACAACTACTTCCGCATTGGCGGTGTGGCTGCTGACCTGCCCTACGGCTGGATCGACAAGTGCCTCGACTTCTGCGACTACTTCATTCCCAAAGTGGATGAGTACGAGAAGCTGATTACCAACAACCCCATTTTCCGCCGTCGGGTTGAAGGTATCGGCACGATCTCCCGGGAAGATGCGATCGCATGGGGCCTGTCCGGTCCAATGCTGCGCGGTTCTGGCGTCAAGTGGGATCTGCGCAAAGTCGATCACTACGAGTGCTACGACGACTTTGACTGGGAAGTGCAGTGGGAAACTGCGGGTGACTGCTTGGCCCGCTACCTGGTGCGCATCCGGGAAATGCGCGAGTCGGTTAAGATCATTCGCCAGGCTTGTAATCAAATTCCCGGCGGCCCCTACGAAAACCTGGAGGCCAAGCGCATCGCCGACGGCCCCAAGTCTGAGTGGAATAGCTTCGACTACCAGTTCATCGGCAAAAAGATTGCCCCCACCTTCAAAATCCCCGCTGGCGAACACTACGTTCGGGTGGAAACGGGCAAAGGCGAAATGGGCATCTTTATCATCGGCGATGATAACGTCTTCCCCTGGCGCTGGAAGATCCGCGCCCCGGACTTCGTCAACCTGCAAATTCTGCCCCAGCTGGTGCGCGGCATGAAGGTCGCCGACATCATGCCAATCCTAGGCAGTATCGACATCATCATGGGCTCCGTAGACCGTTAGGTCGCGGTTAACCCCTCTGTAGGGGCGAAGCATTCTAGCCAAAGTCCAAGGCAATGTGCCAAAGACCGTAGGCAGAATGCTTCGCCCTTTTTTGGTTTTTATTAGGAGAACTTGGGCTGCGATCGCATCTTTTTCCGCCCGGCAGTCAAAACCTGCGCCTTCTGAAAGTTCTTGATCAGGTTATTCCCCGGCTACTTTTTAAAGGCTGAATTGTTGCATAGCTCAGCCTTCGCCATACAAACTGCAGCCGCATGAATACAGAAACCTCTCGCCGCCCTCAATCCTCTTCTCCTCAGCCCAGTCCGTTTAAAGTGCCTGACAAAGTTTGGGCCCCCCTTGTAACCGGCATCCTAATTCTCCTGGTCGGCACGGTGGGGCTATTTGCCAACCAACCCTGGCTATTTCCAGCACTGGGACCAACCGCTTTTCTTCAAGCTGAACGCCCCGACTTGCAGGCTTCGCGGTTCTACAACGTCGTGGTGGGGCATCTCTGTGGAATGACTGCGGGAATTTTAGCGGTTGCTGTACTTGGAGCCGCGAGTGCACCCGGAGTTCTCGAGACTAGCAGCCTGCCGCCTGTGCGACTGTGGGCTTCGGTAGTCGCGATGATGCTGACAATGTTGGCCTGTTTGCTGCTAAAAGCAAATCACCCTCCGGCAGCAGCGACTACTCTACTGTTTTCGCTGGGCGGCTTTGCGCCCGTTCGCCAAGACATCACGACCGTTATTGCCAGCGTTTTGATTTTGGCGGCGGCGGGTGAAATTTTGCGGCAGGTACGCCTGAGACAAACGAGTTCTTCTTGAGGCTTTTAGGTTAGCGCAGCAGGAATTGCGGCAAGGTTGTCGGATGTTACAGACAGCCTCAGGCTGTTGGGTTTTACACTGAGAGGTGCCGTCAAACCTGTACGTCCTGTCCTATGACCCTTGCCAGCACCCCCGCCATTAACTGGGACTCCTTTACCGACAGCCTCGGCGACATTGAGGTAATTCGCGAGCCAGGGCAGGTTGAGAAACTCTCGAAGGACTACTACAACTTCAGCCCCGTGCTGGTTAAGCAGCTTGCCGACAAGGCGGGGGAACTAGTGGTGCGACCCAAGACCGAGGCCGAAGTGCTGAGGGTGGCAAAAGCCTGCGTGGCGGCAAAAGTCGCGGTCACCGTTCGGGGGGCGGGTACGGGCAACTACGGGCAGTGCATTCCGCTGGAGGGCGGCGTGATTCTCGACCTCAGCCGGATGAATGCGGTTAAGTGGGTCAAGCCGGGAATCGCCTGTGTCGAAGCGGGGGCAAAGCTCTCTGCCATCGATAAGGTAACTCGCGAGTCGGGCTGGGAGCTGCGGATGTATCCCTCCACCTACCGCACCGCTACGATCGGCGGTTTTATCGGCGGCGGCAGCGGCGGTATTGGCTCAGTGCTCTACGGCCAGCTCCGAGATCGGGGCAACCTGATTGCCGTGCGCGTGGTGACGATGGAAGACGAGCCGCGCGTGATCGAGCTGCGGGGCGACGAGGTGCAGAAGGTGAACCACGCCTACGGCACCAACGGCATCATTACCGAGCTGGAAATTCCCCTAGGGCCTGCTTACCCCTGGGCTGAGGTAATTGTTACCTTCGATGACTTTATGACGGCGGCCCGCTTTGGTCAGGTGCTGGGTGATGCCGACGGCATTATCAAAAAAATGATCAGCGTTCACGCCTGGCCCATCCCCAGCTATTTTGTGCCGCTCAAGCCCTATCTGCCGGAGGGCAAAGCTGCCGTTCTGCTGATGATTGCTGAGCCCAATCTGGAGCCCTTTGGCGAACTGGTGAAAGCCTTTGACGGCACGATTACGTATAGCAAAGCAGCTCAGGATGCCAGCAAAGGCACTCTGCTAGCAGAGTTTACCTGGAACCACACGACGCTCCACGGGCGCAGCGTTGACCCCTCGCTCACCTACCTGCAAACGCTGTTTTTGACGAATGACAATTTAGGGCTCATTGAGCATCTGTATCACCACTATGGCGATGAGGTGCCGATGCACCTGGAGTTTTTCCGAGTGGGTGGCAAAGTGGTTCCGGCGGCGCTGCAGGTGGTGCGCTACACCACCGACGAGCGGCTGTTTGAAATCATTCAGTACCACGAGGAGAAGGGCGCGCTCATCGCTAACCCTCACACCTACATGCTCGAAGATGGCGGCATGAAAACAGTGGACCTGGTGCAGGTGGAATTTAAAGCGCAGGTTGACCCCTATGGCCTGCTAAACCCTGGCAAGTGTCGTGGCTGGTTAGAGCGAATGAGTGCTTAACCCATAGCTCTTTGCGCTAGCGATTAGCCATGAATACAAGGTTTTGATGGGCAAACCTCGTCCTGCCCGTCAAAACATTGTTTGGCTATTGATAGACACAGGCTTTGCCCTTCGCCTGCTCTATGACTCGTCAGCAAAGCAAACTCACAGGGTTAGCTGGTTTTAGGGTTGCGTTACGAGAGTGACACAGTGGAAGTAACCTTACTGAATAGCCACTTACTATAGAGCCACCCCCGCAGACGCAACGCCCCTATGATTCCGATTATTGCCATCACCTTTATTGTTGTCTTTGGCTCTGCTCTGTGCTCCTGTACCGAAACGGCGCTGCTGTCGGTCCCCCTCATTCGAGTGCGCCAGTTGGCCCAGTCCGGTCGCCCTGCATCGCGAGTACTGCTTCAAATCCGAGAGAAGATTAACCGGCCAATTGCGACACTGGTTATTTTCAACAACCTCTTCAACATCCTGGGTAGTATTGTCCTGGGCGCGGTGGCTGCGTCTGTCCTTGGGGATGCCCTGCTGGGTATTTTTTCAGGGTTTCTAACTTTTCTCATTATTATCTTTGGGGAGATTTTGCCCAAAACAATTGGTGAACGCTATGCCGAGCCAATATCTCTAGCTGCAGCGCCTGCCCTGGTGTTTTTGACCTTTCTGTTTACTCCGTTAGTGCTGATTCTAGAAAAGGTGACGGCTCCCTTTTTGAAGGGGCAAAAAAGACCCATCACTAATGAGACTGAGATTCAGCTTTTAGCCCGTTTGGGGTATCAAGAGGGCGTCATTGAAGACGACGAACTGGAGATGATTCAGCAGGTATTTCGCCTGAATGACGTCACTGCCAGTAACCTGATGACCCCTCGGGTTGCGATTACCCATTTGTTTGGCCACCTCACGCTAGCGGAAGCCAAAGCTGATATCATTGCCTCCCAACATTCCCGCATTATTGTGGTGGGAGAATCTTTAGATAACGTGCTGGGAATTGCCCTGAAGCATGAGCTATTGGCCGCGCTGATTCGGGGCCAGGAAGACCAGCCTGTTGTTTCCTTGCTCAGACCTGCTCGCTTTGTGCCGGAGTTTTTAAGAGCAGATAAGCTGCTCAAAGCTTTTCAGTCGGGGCGGGAGCACCTGGGTATTGTGGTGGATGAATATGGGGGCACGACAGGAGTAGTGACCCTGGAGGATGTTTTGGAAGTTCTGATTGGGGAAATTGTTGACGAGACTGATTTAGCGACGGATTTACAGGCCATGGCCCGCCGTCGCCGTAACCGCATTCTTAAACAGAACAACGGTTGATGGGGAGTGGTGCTGGGTGCCTCAGTGTAGAGAGCCGATAGACTAGGTCTCTACACTGAGGCAGTAGGTTGTTGAGCTGGAGCCTTAGGTTCGTTAATGTGGTACAGCTGCTTTTCGTTTATCAATCGGTTGGCTGGGCGGAGGAGCGGTAGCGCTGGAGGTAGCGCAGCACATTGCCAGGGTCGGGGCGAATGACGAGGCCATTGTCGGGAAGGGTGATGACGCGGCTCCACTCAAAGCGCTCGGCGTAGCCCAGTATGTGAAGACTGTCGACTGCACTTTGGGTATCGGCTTCGGAGCCCACCAGATATAGGCGCAGTCGTCTACGCCTCGGCTGGACTGTGAGGTTTACAGACGCAGGAGGCTGTGCCGACTCTGAAGGAGCCGACAGGAAATATTGAATTTGCAGCATTTACGAGGATTCCTTTGAAATCGGTAGGTAGGAATCCCCGAAAAAATGGTCGCCCTCGACGTTGCTAGAAGCAGGGCGACCTAAAATAGGCACAGCCCGTGCGACAGGCGAGAACTGTTCGCGGGTTAGGCGCTGGCTGATGTTCCCGCATCTTCCAGTGCCGCAGACCAAGTTTTCGGGGTAAGACAAGCTGCTGTAGAACAGCTATAGCTGAGAATGCTAGCTGATTTGCTCTATAAACACAAGTAGAAAATAATACAGAGTGTTTAGATCGCTAAGCTTCGAAAAGACTCTGGTTCTTCAGCAAAATTTTGATGCGTTGAAGCTGCTTAAAAGCTTGCAAAGCACCTATTTTCATTCCATTTCTTTTCACCCCATTCAAAGATCGGGAAATCAATCACAGCATCTTGGAAAGGAATTGTTGGTTATCTGGAAGCTACATGAAGATGCGTGAGGATTAAATACAGCTAATCCTTGATGACATGTGAAGTGCGATCGCACCTTCATTCCTGTCAAAATGACACTCAATAGTTAGGTTTCACTGCTTTAGGATGGACCCAGAAGATACAGCTGCCCGATACGATCAGCTTGCGCAGTGGTGGCAGGCCGACCATCAAAAGTCGCTGTATGGTATTTCGCAACTGGAGCGAGCGATTAAGTTTGTTCCTAAAAAGCAGTTTGCGCTTGATGTGGGGTGCGGCAGCAGCGGACGCTTTATCAAAGTTCTGCAGGAGAATGGCTTTCAGCCGGAAGGGCTTGATATCTCTAAGCAGATGATTGCCTTGGCTAGACAACTGCACCCCAGCACGACGTTCTACAACGAAGATATTTGTTGTTGGCATCCTCCTAAGCCCTACAGTCTTATCACCGCTTGGGACAGCACTTTTCATCTGCCCCTAAACAGCCAAGAACCCATTACCAAAAAACTATGCAGTGCTCTTGAGCCTGGCGGAGTGTTGATGTTTACCTGTGGAGGTGGGCACCAACCAGGCGAGATCTCTGGAGCTTTTCAAGGTCAGAACTTTGAGTACAGCACGCTAGGAGTGAATGCCTTTTTAAAAATTCTAGATGAGCAGCACTGCACGTGTCTTCACCTTGAATACGACCAATATCCTGAAGTACACGTTTGTATCATTGCCCAAAAAATCGGTTGAATATTTGTAAGTTACCTAGACGCTGATTCTCCGGAATGTGCGATCGCACCACCTCATACCCCTTCTAATTCACTGCAGGAGCCGCGAGCGTCCCTTCACCCAGCCCGGCATCTCGCAACCGCTGTGCCCCAATATTTCGACTCAGAACTGCCAAACCCGCTAAATGAGCCTGCAACCCTGCCGTACTGGCACAGCAATCTGTTAGCACAATTGGCTCAATACCTCGATCAAACAAATCCATTGCAATTTTCAGCACACACATATCGGTGTCAATCCCTACAACGGCAACCTGCTGAAATTTGTGGTTACAGAGATACTCCTCTAGCTCACTCGGTATGCCGCAGAGTCCCGGCTTACTAAAAACAAACTCCGGTTTGGTATAGGGATCTAGGTCTGCCGATAAATCAGTTTCGGGCGCGTCGTTACAACCGTCCCACTGAAGAAGACGGGTGTAAGGACCCTCGGATGAATTGATAAAGCGAGTGAACAGCACAGGAGAGTAAATATTCTGCTCAATTAAGCGAGCAACCCGCTGGGGAATGTGGTGAGTAAAGTCATTAATAAACCCCGTTTGCACATCCACAACGAGTAACGGAATTGACATGGGTGTTGAGTTTCCATTTTTGCGGTCAGTGACTTTCTGTATAAGGCCTGGCCTAGAACCTTACAATCCTTCCTTGGAAAGAAGGGAGAACTTCCTTTTGACAACGTGATGGCTCTGTAAACCCGGTGCGAGCCTCCTGTGCTCAGGGAATCCTATGGGAACCACTCCCTTCAGAGGCAGACGCGCATGTTTACGCAGAACCGCAAGTTCCGCATTGGCGGTTACAAAGCAGGCCAGAAGCCTGAAAACGCTAAGTATCACCGGGCTGGTCGCTTTGGAAAAGAGCAGCTGCCGCCCAAAGTGGATTTGCGCAAGCACATGACTGAGGTGGAAGAACAGGTTGGCAATAGCTGCGTAGCCAACGCCTTTGTGGGCGCCTACGAGTACTTAGCCAAGCGCGACATGGGCGATGCCGGCGATGTCAGCCGTTTGTTTGTGTATTACAACGCGCGATCGCAAACCGGAAGCCACAACGAAGACGGCGGTACCTATATGTACTGCGCCATCGATAGCCTAATCCAGCATGGTGCCTGCTCGGAAGACCTGTGGCCCAACGACGAGGAGTTGATTTTTACGGAACCAGACGCCAGCGCCTACGAACACGCCGCCAACTTCAAAATCGTTGAGGCAGAAGCCGTCGACACGGATCTCGACCTTTGGCGACACACCCTGGCCGAGGGCTACCCCATCGCCTTTGCCCTCAACACCTTCGAATCCTTCGACGAAGCCACCCGCAACCGGGGCCGAGTGTCCACGCCCAAACGCTCAGACAACGTGCGTGAAACCCACGGCTGGCACGCCATGCTGTGCGTTGGCTACTCTGACAAGGACCGCATGTTTATCGTGCGCAACTCCTGGGGCTCAGAGTGGGGCGATCAAGGCTACTGCTACATCCCTTACGACTACGTCATCCATGCAGACTACAACGGGCATGACTCGTGGATTATCAGATCCTTGAGCGATTTGGACTTTAGTACCGAAGTTTGGGAAGACGACGAGTCCTTCTTTGCCGATGACGGATCTCTGCTGCTCTACGAGTTCTACGTCTCCACTGAAGATCCAGAAGGCTTTGTCGGCGCCCTCGATGAACTCTGCCAAAGCTATGTCGAGAGCGAAGAGGAGTACTACTTTGACTACGAATATGAGGAGTCGGAGGGAGACACCTGTCTGCTCAACATTCTCAACTTTGACCTAACTATTGAAGACGCCACTGAATTCATCAACGAGCTAGACACTCTCTGCCAAGAATACGCAGTGGATGAAGAATACGGCTTTAGCTACGGCGGTGATAGCGAAGAAGAAACGGAAGACTCTCTAGAAGACGAGTCGGAGGAAGAAGCCTATTTCGAGGAGGACTCTGAAGAGGAGTATTCGGAAGAGGAAGACTCTGAAGAGGAGTCTTCGGAGGAAGACGATTCCGAGGAAGACTCTGAAGACGACGAGTCTTCGGAGGAGGAAGACTATTCTGAGGCAGACTCTGAAGACGAGGATTATTCTGAGGTAGACTACTCCGAGGAGGACTCCGAGGAGGATTATTCTGAGGAGGAATAGTCTGTCTGAAACCCCTTTGACAGCAGCCGGAAAGTCAGCAGAGTAGGCATTTGTAGTCGACTGCGCTATGTTGCTCAATAACAAAGGTTTACTAGCACTGAACCTTTGCATGAAAACTGTTTCGCAATGTAGTAAGCGAGATCAGTGCCTATGTTTAGGTTGAAGCAAACAAAATGGCTTGTGCCGGCTCTGCTTGCTGCGCTGGCTCTATCAGGCAGTAATGCTCACGCCGCTGATTTTCAGCTAGCACAGACTCCAGCACCTTCTGCCACGGAGTCTGATTCCATTTCTCCTGAGCAACGACCCATCTCGGAGACAAAGCGCCGCCTCATTGATCAAGTTCTGGAGTTAACGGGCGGGCAGCGTATGTACGAGCAGACGCAGCAGGCTCTTTTTGCTCA
>DATNQE010000383.1:0-3045 GCA_036702895.1 Trichocoleus sp.
GAAAACCCCAACCTCCAATGTTTTTTTGGCCCCCATCAGCTGCACCAGCAGCGCCATAAACTGTCCCTGCTCAGGCGCAATCTGCATTTGAGCCATGGGGTGCTGGGCGGTGACCTCCCGCAACTCCTTCAGAGTGTCTGCCTCCCGTACTGAATGGGTTAATAGATAGCTGTGGAGGCGATCATCGAAACCAATCGTCTTGTTAGACATAACGCATTGCAAGAAAGGGGCACACGGCAGAGGGCGCTAGGGTAGTGCCAAAACCACCCCTATTATGCCGATTGTCTTTCTTTGCGTGTCTTCCCGCAGGCTTGTCTCCCGAAGTGCTGTGGCGGAGTTAGGGCTGAAGCGCCAGGGATATCTCTGCCTGCTAACTCCTCGCTTCCTGTGCTCTTTCTTACGAACCGAAGGCTTCCTTGCCAGGGTGCGATATACCAGATGAAGACCGCAGCTGTTGACCATGACTGCCCCTATTTGAACGCGAGGACAGGCCAATGGAAGAATCCAATGTGGTGCAAATATCTGCCATGACAGGCTGGATTATTGGGGTCAGCCATGTCAAAGATCGGGGCTACCAGTGCTGGATCGTCAACCCTGACCTGGATGTGTTGAGCGACGGCACCTTTTACACTACGAGCAGTGCCGCTATGTCTGCGGGTAGGGCTTTTGTTGAGCGTTATCGCTAGCCGCAGGGTAACCTTTTGCCAACTCGTCACCGCTCGCGGCGACCGCAGACTTTTCGGAAGCGCTCTGCTTTCTGTTTTGAACCCCAAATGAATCCTTGGGCTAACCCATGCCCAACGGCATAATGCCAACAGCACAGGCTGTACGAAACAGACTTCAGCGGCGTGTTTTGGCGATGGTCTACCGTTGGCCGCAGAGCACTCTTCGCATCTGCTCCATGTTGCCGGGCAGGTCGTGGCGCATGGCTTGCTCAATCAAAAAGCCCGGCACCGGGATCAGCGGCTTTGCCTGCACGGAGTAGGTGAGCAGCGTGCCTTCCTGAAAGTCCTGCAGCACTAGGTCAGCGGCAAAGTGGGAGAACGTGCCTTGCTCAAAGCGGAACTGAATGCGCGGACGCGATTGGGGGTCTAGCAGCCCCTCGCCCAGGTTTTCAAATACTTTGAGATATATCTCGACCTGCGCCGTTAGCATCAAAAACCCTTTGCGGCCTACCTGGTACAGGCGACGGTAGCGCTGGCCTGACGCCTTTACGGTTTCTAGCACTTCGCTGTGGGTAATGTTGGGAAAAAACTGGGGCCAGCGGCTATAGCTGGTGAGCTGGGGCCAGAGCTGCTTCTTCGCCAGAGGGACATACATTTGCGCGGTCACCGCTCCGCCACCTTCGGGGCAGTATTCGGGATCTACCAGCACTTGGCCTCGCAGCAGTGCTGCCCGTTGGGCTGCTGCGGTTGGCGTCTGATTGAGGTCGGCAAACCCGCCTCCAAAAGTCCCTCTATCAGCACTAATGACCATTTGTTCTACTCCTCACTGGCAGCAATGCGGCTGCGATCGCAAAATCTACGTTAGAGATGCCATTATTCTGGTTCAAGGATTTTTTAGCTGCATGGGATTAGACAGTATTATCACCGTCCCTTTATAAATTTCCCCCTGCAATCCTGCTGAAAGCTTATCGGCTTCACATTAGCTGGAACCGTAAAACTTCTAGCCCGGTTTCCTATGCCAGAATAGCCATGTCCCAATGGACATTTTCTGTTGCGGTTGGTTCCGGCAGCTGCAGCAATTCATCCTTTTGACAGACCCTCTGCGCTTGGAGTAGTTATGTCTCGCCGTTCACGCCGCCTGCATCCCACAACAGGCCTATTTCTAGGCGTTTTAGCGCTAACGATTGTGGTTTGGGCCTTTCGCGGGCTGTCGATACTAGCCTTTTTGCCGGGCATGGTGTTGTGGATTCTGATTTTGCTATGTTTCGGCACCGGCATCGTTAGCAGCCTGCAAAAGATGCGCTAGACGCCGTAAGTTGCAGTAAGTTGCAATAGGTTTTTAGGGAAAGCGGTCGTCGCGGCGACGAATGGTGAAGGAGTCAAACGATGGCGGCATGACGTCTCGCCGCATCTGAAAAGGAGGCCGCATTGCTCGCTGACGGGCCACGCTGACATTGACCTGATCCCCAGTCAGAACCATGAGTAGACCGCAGTAGACCCAGACCATGACTAAGACGAGCAGTCCCACCGTGCCAAAATTGGCCTGATAGGCCTGTAGAGGTGCAGCTGCCCGCTGCCAGAGCGCTAGGGCCCCTACCCACGTTAAAGCGGTCACGACTGCTCCCGGAAATAGGGGGGTTCCTGCCAGAAAGCGGCTTGGTCCCAGTCGATACAGAGCTATCAGAGCTGCTGTCATCACCCCCAGGGCGAGCAGCCAGTACATTAGCCGTTTGAGGGCGGCGGCCCAGAGCGCGAACGAGCTGCCCGAGGCCAGTGCTCCCTGGACCGTGCCGCTGCCCGCATAGGCCAAACTCAGAGTCAGCCCTACAGCGATCCCCAAGGTGGGGGTTAGGGCCAGGGCCAGCAGACGCGATCGCAAAGGCAATCGCCGCTGGTTGAGCGGAATTTGGTGAATGATGTCAAAGGTGCGCAGCAGTCCCTGTAGCGCCACTGCCCCAGCCCACCAGGCTAAACAGCCAGCGACCACCAACCAGCGCCGCCGTTGATTGATGGCAATACCCTCTGCCCAGGTGGCAAACTCGGTCAGAGGAGTCATCGGCAGCACTTGACTGAGAGGACTGCCTAATCCGCTGCGCCAGCCTGGCTGCATCAGTCCGGCTGCCAGCAGCACCGCTACGCTGCCCAGCAGCAACCCCAGTAGAGCTGGGTAGGCGATTCCAGCGGTCAGGCTTAGCAGCCGGTACTTAAGGGCGTGGTACACCACATCTCGCCACAGGGCCAAGTTGAGCAGCCGCACTCCGGGAAACCGCATTTTGAGGGGGCGAGGACGATTGGGCAGCATGGCGGTTGAGAGCCTCTTGAGGTTCAGGAGGACGCACGATTGAGGATTCGGGACTAGGGTTTCTAGGGTAAGGGCTAG
>DATNQE010000389.1:0-2093 GCA_036702895.1 Trichocoleus sp.
TTAGCCCCCAAAAACTCATCCACCTCCCAAACCAGGTCATCCAGAGGAATGCGGTGACGCACTTTCTCGATCAGCGGCGGGACGCACAGGGTCGTTATCATCTCTGCCGCGTCCTCAACCGGGATAGGGTACTCAAACTCAGGCCGCACAATGCCGACGGCTGGGCCTTTTAAGGTTATGTACCCTTGCTCCCCCGCAATTCTGATCCGCACCGTTTGCAGGCCATCCGTAGGAATGTAGCCCTGACGGTACAGGGTAGCGGTGCCGAGCGACCGCCAGTCGTCACCCACCACCAGAAACTTGCGCTCAATCTCCTGCCCCATAGCGCCCGCTCCTCAACCTGATTCAACCTGCCCTTTCAGGTTAAGGCAAGGGATGCAGATAGAGAAATGCTTCGACTTCATTGGCCCGGGGTTGAGCTGCGATCGCACCCAAGCGAAGCGTAGTCAACGCCCCCACAGCGCTGGCATACCGAATAATTTGCTGCAGCGCAGCGGCATCTTGTAGGCTCTCTAGCCCCTGCTTTGTGAGCTGGTGGATCAGGCCTGCTAAAAAAGCATCCCCCGCACCCGTGGTGTCTTCACTGTCCACCTCAAAGGCAGGCAAAGCGCCCTGAATTGATCCAGCTGCATAGCGGCACCCCTGAGCTCCAGCCGTAATGACAACAGCCTTGAGCTGCGGCAGCCTCTGGAGAATAGTGGCTGGATGCTCGGTTTGAAAGAGCCACTGAGCTTCCTCCAGAGACAGCTTCAGTAGGTCGACTTGGGCCAGCAGGGGCAGGATACGCTGAGCCGCCGCCTCTGGCTCTGGCCAGAAGGCCGGACGCCAGTTGACATCCACAGCCGTAGTCAGGCCGTACTGCTGAGCCCAGGTCAAGGCCTGCTGTATAGCGGCTCCGGTTTCGGCATAGGCTAGCCCCACCGTGCCCATCACCAGGTAACTCGCTTGGGCAAACACCGCCTCAGATAAATCCTTCGTGCTCAGATGGGCATCAGCAAAGCCAGCCGGATCAGGCAGATGAAAACCCACGAACTGCCGCTTGCCCTGGCCGTCTCGCATCACCAGCACAATGCGAGTGGGCGCTGTTGCGTGGCGCTGGAACGCGTCGCACTGCACCCCGGCCTGCCGCAGTTCGTGGATAAGCCGCTGTCCGGGCAAATCTTGGCCCAAGCAGCCCACAAAGCTAGCGCGGGTTCCCAGCTTCACCAGGGCTGTAGCCACGTTAGCGGGGGCGCCACTCGGAAAATCTTGCCAGTTTGCTAGGGGATTACCGCTTGGGTCAGGCTCGCCAAACAGCCGTTCTATCCAACATTCGCCCAGGCAAACGACGTTACCACTCATGCCCCATGCCTCTAGAGACGGTTGAGGTAGCTGCCCAGCTTCGAAAAATCCGCTCAAGCGCCCAGAATCAAAGCGCCGAAGCGGCTGATAAAGCCGCCGTCAGTATAGCCAATGTTAGTAGAGACGACGCAGTACGTACTCAGACATATCGAGCAGAGCCTGGCGAGACTCCGAGGGCGCCAGCACCTGAAGGCACTCGAGCGCCTGCCGCGCATGTTGAGCTGCTAGCTCACGCGATCGCTCAATTCCCCGACTGCTGTGAATGATTGTAAGAGCCTGCTCAAAATCCCCGGCTTCGGCAAACTCCCGCTCTACCAACGTGGCTAAAAACGGATTCTCCTCCAGGGCATACAGTACCGGAGCCGTTAGGTTACCGCTCTTAAGGTCAGAGCCCGCTGGTTTTCCCAAGACCTCTTCAGAACCGGTAAAGTCCAGAATGTCGTCCACAATTTGAAAAGCCAGCCCCAAATTGCGCCCATAGCCGTAGAGCTGATTGTTCACCTCTTCAGGCAAATCACTCAACACACCGGTGGCTTTTGAGCTATTGGCAATGAGAGAAGCGGTTTTGAAATAACTTTTCTCCAGGTAAGCCTCAATGGAGAGGCCTGCATCAAAACGGTTCAGCCCCTGCTGGATTTCCCCCTCTGCTAAGTCCATAATCACCTGGGAGAGCAGCTTAACGACCGTCAGGTTGTCGAGATTAGCCAGATACCAGGAAGACTGAGCGAACAAAAAATCCCCAGCGAGTACAG
>DATNQE010000400.1:0-9176 GCA_036702895.1 Trichocoleus sp.
CCCACCTGGGGCTTAGTCATGGGTCCAACCTCACCGCCCAGCGCATCTGCAAGTAGCTGTGCCCCTAGACAAATGCCCACGTAGGGTTTACCCAAGGCAATAGCTTCACGAATAAGGGCTTTTTCAGCAGCAAGCCAGGGATACTTTGCCTCCTGGTCAACATTCATTGGCCCGCCCATTACCCAAACGGCATCGTAAGGCTGCGGATCGGGGAAGGCATCTCCCTTCTCAACCTGGATGATATCTAGCTCGATGCCGCTTTCGCGGCAGAGGGTGTTGAAAATGCCAAAGCTTTCGATGGCGAGATGCTGAATGACTAGAAATTTCATGGGGTTTCTAGAGTCCTTGCTGGAGAAATGTTGGTAGCCTGGGCCTGAGTGAGTTGGGCTGAGGGCTACTATGCCTGCTTCTGATCCTGCGGTGCTGCGGCATTCGCTGCAAATTTGCGCTTCGCTGGTGGAAAATCCTACGAATTTGGGGGCGCTGTGCCGAACGGCGGAGGTGTTTCGACTAGAGACCCTAGTGCTGCCCGACCTGGAGGTTTCTCAGGAGTGGGCATTTCGCCAGGTAGCGGCCTCAGCTCATCGCTGGCAGCCGCTGGAGGGGTGTTCTCCAGATCAGTTAACAGCTTGGATTCGGGATCGCCGGGCTATGGGCTATGGCGTTTTTGCTCTGAGCTTGGAGGAAGCCGCTTGCTCCCTGCCGAAGTTTGCTTTTCCCCTAAAATCGGTTGTGATCTTAGGGCGAGAGTTAACGGGGGTTCCCAGCGAAGTGCTTGAGGTTTGCGAGGGCGCGATCGCAATTCCCCAGTTCGGCCAGGTAGAATCGCTCAATGTTCACACCGCTGCGGCCATTGCCATCTATGAGTATCTGCGGCAGCACGCGCTACCGCATTAGATCTGCTGAAAAAATCGGCTGCGAACATGGCTCCTGTAATTACCTTGCTCAGCGATTTTGGCCTTCGCGATGCCTATGTGGGCGTAATGAAGGGCGTGATAGCCCAGCTTTGCCCGGAGGCGTCCGTCATCGATCTGACTCACGAAATTCCTCCTCAAGACTTGCTGGCTGCCCGGTTTAACCTGCTCAATGCTTACCCCTACTTTCCCGAGGGAACGGTTCATCTGGCGGTTGTGGATCCAGGGGTAGGCACGAGCCGCCGGGGCATTGCCGCGCAGACTGAGAAGGGCTGGCTGGTGGGCCCAGACAACGGCATTTTTAGCGGCATTTGGCAGGTGGATCCTCCCCTGGCTGCCGTGGCGCTGACTCGGCCTGAAGTTTGGCGGTCGCCTACTGCCAGCACGACCTTTCACGGCCGTGATATTTTTGCCCCAGTAGCCGCTCGACTGGCTAGGGGTGAACCCCTGAACCGCCTAGGAGAAGCTTTAGCGCCCGAGCGGTTGGTCAGGCTTGATCTGCCGCCGGTGACTCGCCAGGATAACCAGGTGCAGGGCTGTGTGCAGTATTGCGATCGCTTCGGCAATCTGATCACCAACCTGTTAGTTTCAGACTTGCCCTCGACGCGCTGGGTAGCTGAAATCGCCGGGCAAACCCTACCCAGCGCCCAAACCTACGGAGAAGTGGCAGTAGGCCAACCCTTGGCCCTCGTTGGCAGCCACGGCTGGGTCGAAATCGCGGTTAACGGCGGCAGTGCCCAGCAGCACCTGCAGACAGCAGTCGGTGCGCCAGTAGCGCTGCGGCCAGTGGAATAGTTACAGGCTCCCTCGCTTCCCGGCTCTTACTGAGGTGCCCCCAGCAGCTCAAACAGGCCGTCGTCAATCTCGTAGCCCAGCATTTGAGTCATGAACTTAAGGCGGCTGCGGCTGGCGTGGCCCTGCTCGTTGAGCCATTGAGAAATGACAAAAATCTTCTGCATGACGAAGATTTCCAGCGCTTCGGGGTTGTAGCGAATGCCCTCGGTGGGGCTGAACTGGTGCGGCACCAGCATAGCGGCGTAGCGGCCCAATTCGCCCTCCTCCCAGTCCAGCACGAGGGGCAGCCAGGGGTAGTGGCAGTCAAGCCGAATAAACCAAAGCCGTACTTCGGGCATTTCTGACAGCTCGCGAGGGTCGGCGGGGTCGCGGGTGATATCGATGTTGAAGCTGAGGGTGGTGTCTGAGTCGAGCAGCTTGCCAGAAGTCAGCAGCGGCTCAACAACTGCGATCGCAGGGGACAGATCAAGCGCTTGAACGACGAGATCGGTAAGCAGGATCGTCTGAGCCATAGCTGTTGCCAAATGTCGAAAAACGCCAAGGGAAATGCTAACCCCTAAAAACAAGGGCGACCTACTGCCCATTCTGACAGAGGCCGTTTCCCCTGGTCAGTTTCTGATCAGAGATTCTCATCCCATGTAATCATAGATAAGCTGTGCCCTCCGGTATATTTTCTGGTGGGGCAAGGGGCTCACTGCAGTACTCGCAATTAGCCCTAGTAAAAGTTTCGCACCGGGCTGAGTGCCCGCCATCTCAATCCCAGACGCTGTTCTAGCCTGCCACCATGACTGACGCGCCCAAACGCATCTGCATCACCCTGGGAACTCGTCCGGAGGCCATTAAGCTTGCCCCGGTCATTCAGGCATTTCAGCAGGCGCCAGAATTTCAAACCCATGTGGTGCTGACCGGTCAGCATCGAGAAATGGTGGACCAGGTGATGGCGCTGTTTGATCTGAGCGCCAATGAGGATCTGGCGATCATGCAGCCCAAGCAGACGTTGACCGACATTACCTGCCGCAGCCTGCAGGGGTTGGAGTCCTGCTTTAGCCGCATTCAGCCCGATTTAGCCATTGTGCAGGGCGATACCACGACTGCTTTTGCGGCGGCGCTAGCTGCGTTCTATCAAAAAATTCCGGTGGGTCACGTAGAAGCGGGGCTGCGTACCGACAATCTCTACAGCCCATTTCCAGAAGAAGCCAACCGCCGCCTGATTTCTCAGGTAACAGCGCTGCACTTTGCCCCGACCGATACCTCGGTCAAGCACCTGGAGCGCTCTGGCGTAGTCGGTCAAATCCACAAAACCGGCAACACTGTGATCGATGCGCTGCTCAAGGTCGCCGAGCGCCAGCCCGCCTGCCCCATTCCTGGCTTGGAGTGGAACCGCTACCGGGTGCTGCTCTCTACGGTGCATCGGCGGGAGAACTGGGGCGAGCCCCTGCAGGAGATTGCTCAAGGGTTTCTCACCGTTTTAGATAAATTTCCTGACACAGCGCTGCTGCTGCCGCTGCATCGAAATCCTACGGTGCGAGAGCCACTGCAGGGTCTGTTGGGTGACCATCCTCGCGTCTTTTTGACTGAGCCTTTGGACTATGCCCAGCTCGTGGGGGCAATGCAGCGCTGCTACCTGCTGTTGACCGATTCTGGAGGGCTCCAGGAGGAAGCTCCTGGCTTGGGCAAGCCGGTGCTGGTGCTGCGCGATACGACAGAGCGCCCCGAAGCTATCGAGGCAGGTACCGCTCGCTTGATTGGGACAGCCGCAGCATCGATTGCTCAACACGCTACAGAGCTGTTGAGCGACCCCACTGCCTATGAGGCAATGGCAAAAGCCGTAAACCCCTTTGGCGATGGTCAAGCCTCAGCCCGAATTCTGGCTATCGTCAGGCAGTATCTGGCCGAGTAATTGGCTGCTGGCTAGCCGTCTTCTGCGGGCGGCTCTACGGTTGGAGGGGGCTCATCGATGAGGTTCTTCTTCGACTCCTTTAGCTCCTTCCAAAGCGCCTTAATCTCCTGATAGGCTTCCTCGGCAGAGATTTTGCCGCCTGTCTCTAAGTTGCAGATGAACGAAATACGCTGGGCAAATTCCTGCAGATTGGCGTTAAAAGCTAGATTTTGCGGCGTGAACTTGCCCCAGAACCGACTGCGGGGGTAGAGGAAATTGTTTTCGGCTGGGTTTCGATCTGCCATAGAACCTGCTCTAGAGACATACTTTCAGGATAAACAAGTTTTAAGCTGCCGCTTGCCGAAAAGCTTTTACTATCAGGAGCTTTAAGCCTTTTTTGAGGAGCTCACAAGATGTCCTCCCATAGGCAGTGCAGTACTGGCTTATTTTCTAGCGGTGGGGAGTTGCGGCACTTAACAGGGTGTGGATTTGCTCGATTGCGATCGCAACGGTTTCTGCCTGCTGTACAGGCTGCGCGGTAAGTCGCTGAAAAAATTCCCGCACCTCTAGATCAACCTGCATCAAAATCACAGGCTTTCCTGCCTTGATGGCCAGCGCTACTTCTGAAGCAGTGCCTGCCCCCATGCCGCAGGCCACAACGACCTGACTCGACAGCACATTGATGATATTCCGGGCATTGCCCAGGCTGGTAAAGATGGGAATGTCTACAGCTGCTGACACGCCGCTGTTGTCGTTGCCCGGCACAATGCCCACAGTCAACCCGCCAGCCGCATGAGCGCCGCGGCAGGCCGCCTCCATCACGCCCACATTGCGCCCTCCAGTTAGAACGGTCCACCCCTGCTCAGCGAGTCCTTTCCCCAAGGCGTAAGCAGCCTCGATCTGAGCCGGTAGAGCCTGCTCGCCTGGTCCCATAACGCCAATCAAAATTTTGCTCACGGGCTCACCACCTGGATAAAGATTGAAAGAAATTGTGATGTTTTACCTGTCGTCAAAGTTTTACCTGTCGTTTAGATTCAAAGAGTTACCTCTTGCTCTAGCTGGGATCGGTTGGCCTAAAACGGACGGGTTGATCAGCGCTCTGTGCCGGGTTGCTTCTATGGGCAGCCTACTATCAGCCGCGTCATTAGCGGTTGGGTTAACAGCGATGCTCGGCCACCTGTGATCGGCTAGCAGAGGAATCTGGGCACTGTGAACTTGGGCATTGTGGATTCAAGGGCAGTTAGATGATTGCATGGCCTTCCCCCGTCGTTTCTGTGAATTCCAACCCCCAATTTCAGCTCAACCGATGGTTTCGTCGTAGCTGGCTACGGCCTCAAAAGCTGCTGGTGGGTCTGGCTTTGGGTTGGGTGGGCATGGCCGCACCGGGACAGGCTGCTGAGACTCTGCGGATGCGCATTGGCCCCGTTTCCCAGGAGATTCACCTCAGCGACATTGAGCATTTCTCGAAAACGGGAGAAATTCCTAGCCGTCTGCGGGCCTACAGCCCACTGCTCACCCCTCAGCTGCAAGACTCGCTGCAGAGCCGCTTGGCGCTCGACCCGGCTATCAGTATCTTGGTGCTAGAAGAAGTGCTGCAGTCGTCCAGCGGTCAGCGCATTCTGCAAACCCTGGAGAAGATTTCCCCGACCCTGTCTGCTGCTGAGCTGCGGGGGGCGCTGGAAAAAGCAGCCGTCGATCCAGAAGGCGTTAGCATTCTGGGTATTGTGCGGGCCATGCCTCAAGACACGGTTGAAATTAATGTTTCGGCCCTGCTGGCGGTGGCTTCTCAGTTCAACCTCACCCGCCTGGAGCATGACTCCCTAGGACGGGTTCTGGAGCACGAACTGTTGGTGCCCCAAGCCCCAGCAGCCCAACCGCTGCCCCAGGTTGATCCGACCCTTGCCGGCCCAGTCCCGGTGGAGCTGTGGGAGCTTAACCTGCGCGATCGCGATCGCAAACGCAACATTCCGGTCGATCTGTACTGGAGCCACCGCACTCGCGGCCCTTTGGTCGTTATTTCCCATGGGTTTGGGGCTGATCGCCGTTTCTTTGCCTACTTAGCGCAGCATCTAGCGTCCTACGGGCTAACAGTCGCAGCCGTCGAGCACCCCGGCAGCAACGTGGCGGCGCTGATCTCCAACCCCGTGTCGTCGCAAACTGAAGGCACAAATCGCATTCTGCCAGCGACTGAGTTCCTCGATCGGCCCAGAGACATCAGCTTTGTGCTGGATCGTCTGGAGCGGCTCAATGAGAGCTCCTTTAGCCTGCGCGGTCGGCTTAATACAGACAATGTCACCTTCATTGGTCACTCCCTGGGCGGCTACACCGGGCTAGCCCTGGCTGGGGCCGACCTTGACACTCGCGACCTGCAGCAGTTTTGCGAAAACATTTTGCCGGTTGGGCTCACGCCCGCTGATTGGCTGCAGTGCGCTGCCCTTGATCTGCCGGTGCAGGTTGCCGATCTTAGCGATGCCCGCATCTCCCAGCTGATCGTGATGAATCCCCTCACAGGGGAACTCTTTGGGCAGGCCGGGCTGAGCCAGGTGAAAATTCCAACGCTAGTGCTGGCCAGCAGCCGCGATGGGGTAACGCCTATCTCCACACAGCAGCTTCTGCCCTTTGAGCAGCTCTCTGGACCGAAGTACTTAATCGCGCTCATTGGCGGTACTCACCTGAGCGTGGGCGATCCTCAAAATCTCAATCCAGAGCTCAGCCGCTTTCCCTTTATGCCTGAACTGCCAGGAGACGCGACAGCCCGGCTGCGGGAGTTTCTTCAGGGGGTAAGCCTGAGCTTTATTCTGCAGCAGACCTCAGACGCCGATACTTATGCTGGATTTCTCACACCAGCCTATGCCCAAGCGTACTCCACGCCCGATCTGCCCCTCCGCCTGAGCCAGGAGCTGCCAACTAGCGTGCAGCGCTGGCTGCGGTTGGTGGCTCAGCCTCGCCAGCGCAGCGGTGTGTTAGCCTACATGCCCTCTTTGGCTCATTTAGAAGCCATTGATATTCAGCATCGCTTTCGCACCCTGCAGCAGCAGATGGTGGCCTACTTGAGGACCAGTCCGCCGTCGCTAACGGTGGTCTACCTGCCGCGCAACCTCTTTCGTCCCTCTCTGCACGCCATGACTCGCGCCGCGAGCCGGCTAGCGGCTCCTGAAGCTACTGAAGCGGCTAATGGGTCTGCTCCGGAGTGAGGCCCTCGGGCAGCACAGCCCCAGTCAGGATAGCGTGACGCAGATTAGTGTATTCCACGTGGGCATTCATCATCACAGCTTCGGTAAGATCAGCGCCGCTGAGGTTAGACCAGCTCAGCCGAGTACGGTAGAGGGTAGCCCCGCGCAGGATAGCTCCCCGCAGAGAACTCCAGCTTAGATTGGCACCCCGTAGGTTGGCTTTAGTCAGGTCGGCATTGACTAAGTTGGCGCTCATGAGCTTAGCGCGGCTCAGGTCCACCTCCCGCAGGTTAGCCCCCTCCAAAGTGGCTCCATTGAGCAAAGCTCCGGTCAGATTGGCCCGTTCTAGCACGGCGCCGTTCATGAGAGCACTGGTCAAGTTGGCGTGATCGAGGCTGGCGCCGGTCAGGTTCACTCGCACCATCTTGGCCCGGCTCAGACTGGCCTCACTGAGAATGGCGTTTTCCAGATCGGCTCCGTCGATGTTGGCCTCGTTGAGATTGACATCTCGCAGCGTCGCCCGATTCAGGCTGGTGCGCACCAGGTTGGCGCTGCGCATCCCGGCCTCGGTCAGGTCGGCCTCGATTAAATTGGCCTCGGTCAGGTCGGCCCCAATCAGGTTGGCTAGCTTGAGACTGGCGCGGTTGAGATTAGCACCTAGCAAAATGGCTTCTCGAAAGTTCGCGCCGTAGAGGGTGGCTCCCTTAAGCTGAGCTTTGCTGAGGTTGGCCCGACGAAAATTAGCGCTGCTGAGGTCTTGGCCAGACAAATCAGCGCTTGTCAGGTGAACAGCGCGAAAATCACGCTCCCCGGCGGCGTAGCGCTGTAATAGCTCGTCTCCGGTCATCCTGACTAGGCTGAGGGGCGAGCGCTCTTCTGGTTGGGAACTTTCCAAAGAATTTTCTCTAACTCAACGATTGGATTAATCCACGCTTAAGCCCAAAAACTTTAGTAAGCCCCTGTTTAGTTGGTTAAAGGAATCAATCTGAAGCGGCCCAATTACGGACCCTAGGTGCAGTTAGGGCATGCGCCTGCGATAGCTTTAGTTTGCCCATCTTGCTGGCGTTCTTTGCAGAAAGGCTGTTGCTCGTTGGCTGAAGCTGAAAAGCGAGCCGAGCAGATCTGTTGCGATCTCACCCCTAATCTCGCCCCTACCATTGCTTGGCTATGTGGCAGTTTGGCAGGATCAATAGTCGGCGCCGGATATCTGAAGCGGTCCTCCTGCCTAAGCAAACCATTTTGGCCTAGGGCCTGCTTCACTCAAGTTTACCGAAGGATGCCTGGGAAAATTGCTAGCGGCCAACGACTTCATTCATGATGAATAGGGTTGATTTTGAAGGGCGCTACAACCCAAGTGCAGAGATGCGTTTGGTAAAGCCCACCGCTCTCTCACTGCTAAGGATTGAATATGTCCGATAACCGTAGAAGCCAGGTTGTAACTCAGGGAGTTCAACGCACCCCTAACCGCGCTATGCTCCGTGCGGTTGGTTTTGAAGATAGCGATTTTACTAAGCCGATTGTGGGTGTAGCTAACGGGTTTAGCACCATTACTCCCTGCAACATGGGCATCGACGGCCTGGCAAAGCGAGCGGAGGGCGGTGTGCGGCAGGCGGGCGGCATGCCTCAGCTCTTTGGCACGATTACCATCAGCGACGGGATTTCCATGGGCACCGAGGGGATGAAGTACTCCTTGGTGTCGCGCGAAGTGATTGCCGACGCCATCGAGACGGTCTGCAACGGGCAGAGCATGGATGGAGTGGTGGCCATTGGCGGCTGCGACAAGAACATGCCCGGCGCCATGATTGCCTTTGCTCGTTTGAACATCCCGGCCATTTTTGTCTACGGCGGCACGATCAAGCCGGGACATCACGCGGGTAAAGACCTGACCGTGGTGTCGGCCTTTGAGGCGGTGGGCGAGTATAGCGCCGGTAAGATTGCCGATGACGAACTGCTGGCGGTGGAGCGCAACGCCTGCCCTGGGGCGGGGTCTTGCGGCGGCATGTATACGGCTAACACCATGTCTTCTGCTTTTGAGGCGATGGGCATGAGCCTGATGTATTCCTCCACCATGGCAGCGGAGGATGCGGAGAAGGCTGAGAGTGCTGAGAAGTCGGCTACGGTGCTGGTAGAGGCTATTCGCAAGCAGATTTTGCCCAGCCAGATCTTGACTCGCAAGGCGTTTGAAAACGCGATCGCAGTGATTATGGCGGTGGGCGGCTCAACCAACTCGGTGCTGCATCTGCTTGCGATCGCAAACGCCATTAGCGTGCCCCTCACTATCGACGACTTTGAAGTGATACGGCGTCGAGTGCCGGTGCTTTGCGACCTTAAGCCCTCGGGTCGCTACGTCGCGACCGACCTGCACAAGGCGGGCGGCATTCCCCAGGTGATGAAGATGCTGCTGGTCAACGGCCT
>DATNQE010000407.1:0-3148 GCA_036702895.1 Trichocoleus sp.
GAGGCCTCCTACATTGATCGCAACAACCGCCCTGCCCCTGAGGACGACCCTAACTACCTGCGCATCATTACTGAGCGGCCAGCCCTGACTCAAGCATCCTTGCTAACCGCTTTGGAAGGGTTTGATGCCCTAATCTATCCCTCAGTCGCTAGCCCCCCTAACGTGTTGGGTCAGCCCCTGGCTTCGGGCTCGGGCAACCGTCTCAGCCCCTTTTCTGGATTTCCTGCTGTTACCGTACCGGCGGGCTTTACCGAGGACGGGCTGCCGGTAGGACTGGAGTTTTTGGGTCGGGCCTACGATGAGCCGACGCTGCTGAAGCTCACCTACGCCTTCGAGCAGGGAACACGCTTCCGTCAGGCTCCTGAAAGCACGCCCCAGCTGGCAGGGGAAAAGATTCCTGAGCCCGGCACCGTATTTGCTCTCTTTGGCGTGGTCTCCGGAGCACTGGTTCTACGCAGCCGGGTAACTGCAGCTGGGCTAGAGTCCTAAGCCGCAAACCCTGCTCGCAAAACGCCTTGGCGCTGGAGTGGACGCTGGAGTGGTAAAACGGGGAGGAAAGCAGACTGCCGATTAGATCTGTATGCCGTTAAGCCATATAGGACAGCTTTACAGCTGTTTTATATGGCTGCTTCAGCCCTCTTTGGCTGGGCTCAGACTGCTCTCCCCGTCAATCCCCCTTCATAAATTCTAGTGATGCAGCTCACTACTCCAGCTTTGCTCTTTCCAGCAATTTCGCTGCTGCTGCTGGCCTATACAAACCGCTTTTTGGTGCTGGCACAGCTCATTCGTCAACTCCACGGCTCTGATCGAGAACACGTTCGCGACCTGGTGCAGCGGCAGATTCACAACCTGCGCCTGCGCATCGTGCTGATCCGCCAAATGCAGGCTCTAGGCGTGTCAAGCTTTGCTGTCTGTACGCTGTCGATGTTTTCTCTATTTGTTAATTACCAGAGCCTGGCAGAGTGTTTGTTTGGGTTAAGCCTGCTGCTACTAACAGCCTCTCTACTGGTATCGCTTTATGAAATTGCGATCAGCACCAAGGCCATTGAACTGGAGTTAGAAGATATCGATTTAGGGCGCAAAGTAAGGCGCTAATGTCGGCCGAAGCGCCATTAGCAGCCGCTAACAGAATTTTGCCTACAGCAGTCAACGGATTGATTAGGATACGGGGTGCAGCGGCGAAACCTCTGGCCAGGGGCACAGCCACACCTCATTCCTCTTAAGTGTCTTAACTAGCCTGATGCAGGCTATATGAATATTGAGCTAAACATATTGGTTTAAATGTAGGCAACCCCATGCGGCTTGGGGTTCAGCCGCATGGGGAGGGGTTAAGCACTCACTTAATCAAGTTGCTTTCGTTCTGGAGTTATTTTCTGTCCTTAAGGCTAAGCGCTTACCCGCCCTCAGGTAGAGGAACGTGTAACGCCCGCTTGTTTATAGAACGAGGCGCCCTATACACCGCTTACAGGGCGCCTCGTTTGTAGATCTAGCTTCGGGAGAACCAGCTTCGGGAGAATGGCGCCCTACGGCGCTGTTTTTGTCAGCGAGCTTTCGGCTTGAGGGGTCAGGCGGCGCGACAGGATTGTTACCGCTGCGGGTTGAGCAGGGTGGACCTGCCGCTGCACTGCGGCTGAGAGCTGAGCGGCGGAAAAAAGAGAGATAGCCTCTCGATCAGCTCGTTGAAACCGGGCTGATAGGGTACACAGGTTGCACATAATGGTTGCCAAGGAAAACTGCTAGAGCGGGTATTGCTGTACGGGCGTCGTCATGAGCAGCAGATCGCCCCTATGGTGAATCAAAGGGTGGGGCACCACCGCCACTCGATCAATCTCCTTAAAGCCATTGCGCTGGTAGAGCTGCAGAGCGCCCACATTTTGCTCGAAACACAGCAGGCTGAGCTCGGCAAAGCCGTTGCGAGCCGCCTGCTGGTGAGCAACTTGGAGCAACTGACTGCCAATACCTTGTCCTCGAAACTCAGGAAAGACAGCCAGGGCACAGATGTACCAGGTGTTGGGCGCTTCCAGGTTGTAGGGAGCCAAGACATCCGGTTCAGCGGAAGCTGCCGGAGGGGTTGGGGCCGGATCGCTCGAGGTAGTCTCAGCTGGGTGAATGGGAAAGGTCACCATCATCCCAGCGATCCGTCCTGACTGCTCAGCAATCGTGCAGTTGCTGTAGCCAAACATATTGGCCGGATCGGCATAGCGGGCAGCACCAATTTCTAGTGGACTCAGTCCTGGGTATTGGTCGCGTAGGGTGTGCCAAACATAGTTGGTGACGCCGTCGGACGCGATCGCAAACAGCTGAGCCATTGAGTAGCAGTCGTCTACCGTACCTGGGCGAAAGCGAGTGGTTTGCTTGGGGGGGCAAGTTGAAGTCTGCATGGGGGGTCCGGTTCTTGTGCAATGAATTCTTGTGCGATGAATTTTTGTGCAATGAGTCCTTCGATTAATCCTTGTGCAGGACGTAGTAGTCGTTCTGGAAATCGTGGGCCAAACGCTTGATTTCAACGCGGGTGAATCCAGCATCGGTCAGCATTTGCAGCGCTTTTTCCTGGCCCCACATCGCGCCAAGCCCCATGCCGCCATAGGCCAGAGAAACGGTCATACAGTGCAGGCAGGAGATAGTGTAGAGCAGCGGCCCTACTGGGTGCTCCAGGTTGCCCCCCACATCAGTCGTGGCGTGAATGTCCTGCATTAGGTACGTGCCGTGGGGGCGCAGCGCGCGGCGAATATTGCGCAGCACGACATCTGGGCGGGCCTGGTCGTGAACGGCATCAAACGTGGTGATGAAGTCGTAGCGATCGCACTCCTCCAGCGTGACCGCATCTTTCACCTGAAACTCGATGTTGGTGAGGTGAAGCTCATGGGCAGCCGCAGCGGCCGTTGCGATCGCTTCTGACGAAAAGTCGTAGCCCACAAAGCGGCTGTTGGGAAATGCCTGCGCCATCTTGGTCAGGGCGCGGCCGCTGCCGCAGCCCACATCCATCACGTCAATGCCGCGCTCTAAAGCTTCGATTAGCCCAGGCACCAGCGGCAGCACATGGTCAAACAGAGCTGCAACGGTCGTCTGGCCGCTGTCTTCAGCCATGACCGCATGAAAGCGCGTGAACTCGGAGTAGGGCACGCCACCGCCCTGGTAGAAGCAGGTA
>DATNQE010000419.1:0-7983 GCA_036702895.1 Trichocoleus sp.
GACCTGCTGCAGCCGGTTGAAGTCGCCCAAAACCCGTGCTGGGGTATGAATCTGAACATCTAGCTGCAGCTCTTTTGCATCGGCAGTGGGATGTATGGTTGCGATCGCAGCTTCGACTACGTCGGCCAGGTTGATTGGTATTTGCGCCAGGTGCAGCGTCCCTCGCACAACGCGGGAGATATCAAGCAAGTCCTCTATTATTTTTGCCTGGGCGTGGGTGTTGCGGGCTATGGTCTCTAGGGCTCTTTTTGTGGTTGCTGGGTCTAGTGAGCGGGTTTGAAGCAAGTTGATCCAGCCCACAATTGCGGTCAGGGGCGATCGCAACTCGTGCGCCACTAAAGATACAAATTCATCCTTGCTGCTATTGGCGGCTTCGGCCTCAGCCTGGGCGGTTTGGGCTTGGGCTAGTAGCTGCTCCCGCTCTTGCTCTAGCTGTTTGCGCCTGGAGATGTCCTCGAAGGTGCAAACAGCGGCTATTCGCTGTTCCGCCTGATCGACAATCGGAGCCGCGTTGACTGAAAAAATAGTGTGGGTGCCATCCCCTCGCTGGTACAGCATTTCCTCGGCTTTGACCACCTCACCCGTAAGAGCAGATCGCGTTATGGGGTAGTCTTCGCGGGCGTAGGGCTGACCGTTAGCGTAGCGACCGCCGCAGTAGGCGTACTCACTATCAGCGTTGGCAGCGTGTATAGGATGGCGCAACAGCCGGACGGCTTCGTCGTTGTGAAATAAAAGGCCTCCGGTTGGAGCCGCTGCGATCGCAACGCCCAACGGCATTTGCTGCAGGGTCTGCTCTAAGAAGCTGCGCTCTATCTCGATCTGACGCAGCAGCTGTTCCCGTTCGGCCAACGCCTGTTTAGCTGCGGTGACGTCCTGCACCACCACATTGACGCCTAGCGCCCGACCGTTAGCTTCCTTGAGAGGGTAGTAGCTAGCGATCCAGTCATGCTCAACGTCAGGATTAGCTCTGGTTGTACCGCGAATTTCGACATTGAGGATGGGCTCTCCTGTCTCGATAACGCGGCGATGGATAGGTTCAATCGTATCGGCTAGATCGGGCAGCACTTCATGCAGCGTTTGCCCGAGGTGATCGGCTGCTGGCACACCATTAATTTCGGCTAGGCGGTCATTAATCCGGACGTACCGCAAATTCACATCCTGAAAGCACAACCCCACGGGAGCCGTCGCATAAATACCCTCGAGCTCGACGAGCTGTTGTCGAATGATGGCTTCCTGCTCTCTCAGGGTTATTTCTGCCTGGGTGATGTTCTCTAGGCTCTGCTGCAGCTGGGCCTCTGCCTGTTTGCGGGTCGTGATATCCAGAAAGGCTCCCACCGCGCCTCGAATTTCACTCTGCTGATTGCGTAGGGGAGTCGCATAGGCCAAAATCTGGCGAGTTGTGCCGTCGGACAGCACAACTTCAATCTCCGTATCTCGAACGTCTACCCCCAGGCGGGCAGCCTGCTGCATCGGCAAATCTTCAGCCCGGATTTCTTGGCCTGATTGGAAGACTCGGTAGGTGGGCTGCTCATCGGCCGGGGCGCTCTTCGAGATATTGCTCTCGGGGGCCACCCCCAGCAGCTGCTGAATGTAGGTGTTGCACCGCATCTGAGTGCAGGCTGGATCGGTTGCGATCGCAATGCCCATGGGAATGATGTCGATGAGCGCCTGCAGTTCAGCGACCCGATTTTCGAGCTCCCAATTGCGCTCCTGAAGAGCATCTTCCCAATGTTGAGATTGAGCGCTTTCGGCTGAGGGCGCCTGCTTGCAGCCAGAGGCGTTGGGCTGAGATGCGATCGCGCTCTGCACCGCCGATTGAAGCTGCTGCGAGGTTAGAGTAGGCCCAACTAAGTAATCCTTGGCGCCCAGCTTCATGGCTTCAACCGCAGTCGCTAAGTGGGGATCGTCTGCCACCATAACGACGGGAGGATGGGCGCCGCTTGCCTGCAGTCCCTGTAAAAATGCAAGGCCGCTAGTGTCAGAGAGTTGATCACCGATCAGCAGGACATCAATCTGGTTGTGTTGGCATATCTCGAGGGCGGCAGCAGCCGACTCGGCTGTCAGTAGAGTGTAGCGATCGCCCGAATCGGTTAGTAAAGAGTGACGGTACAGCTCTCGGCGGGTTGAAACAGCCCCAGCGATCAATACGGTGTAGCACAGGGGTTGAGTTGATACGGCTTTTTCAGCAGAGTGCATGATGTCCTACCCATGCCCAGCAGCATACCCAGGAGCAGTCTCCTGAAATTCCAGTTGGGCGTTGAGTGCCTTCAGCGGGGAGGGGGCGCCATCACTAACAGTTTGCCACCCCTTAGTCGGGCAGATTGCAAAGGGCATACCTCCTTCTTTGAGGGCGTGTAGCACCTGCCTGGCAGTTTCTTGGGCGACTCCTGTAGATTGGGCAATCTCGCTGACGGTTAGCGGCCGGGGAGAATCGCAACAGTCAAGCAGATTTAATGCCAGTTGATAAGGGCGCTCTAGATAGGGACGAATTTTCGCTTGCAGGCTCCGCGGTAGACCGCGCCGGAACCACATGAGAAACGGCGTTGCAAGTTTAATTTTGTCGGTGCTGGTCTTGTTCATGCTTAAAATTCCTTGAAATCGGTGGCTCTTAAGGGTTGATTCTTAAGCACTCACTACGCGTCGTCCCCCGCAGGGAGTATTTCCTCCCTACAGGAGGAGAGTACCCTCTTAAATCAAAGCCGTAGCAGTTCTTTTGAAGAAGTTAAACTTTGCTCAAAGCGGGCAGACTGGTCGCTTTGAGCGGACAAACTGTTCAAATCAAAATGTTAGTAATTCAGGATTAGATCGCTTCGTTTCTGCTTAATTGCCGAAACGCTCTAACGGTCTACCTACTTTGTAGGCCTGCCCTATACCGCTATACACCACTGCTGCATCCAGTTAGGCACATCAGTGGGAGGCAATGGTTTTGAGAAGAAGTAGCCTTGCCCGTATTCGCAGCTAAGCGATCTCAACAGATTGAGCTGAGCCTGAGTCTCAATCCCCTCTGCAACCACGTCGATTTCTAAGGTGTGGGCTAGCGTAATGATTGTTTTTACAATGTCAAAATCCTTGGAGTCCTGCGTCATCTGGCTCACAAACGAGCGGTCGATTTTGAGCGTATTAATCGGTAATCGATTGAGATAGGCAAGGGAGGAATAGCCAGTGCCAAAGTCATCTACCGAAATTTGAATGCCGCACGCCTGAATCCGCTGCAAAACTGCGATCGCATGTTCGGCTTTATCCATCAACACGCTTTCGGTAACTTCTAGCTCAAACTCGATTTGGCTGGAGCAGTAGCACTGACACAGTTGGTCAGCAATGTCAGGTAGATTAGACTGGGTCAGCTGCACCCCCGATACATTTACCGCGATGCTCAGCGGCAGGGCCAGCGCTAGTTCCCTCTCCCAAAGCCTCATTTGCCGAGACACCTCTGTCAGCACCCACTCCCCCAGAGGAATAATGAGTCCAGTTTGCTCCGCTAAGGGAATAAACCGCGCTGGAGAAACCCAACCCCGCTGGGGGTGATGCCACCGGGCAAGCGCCTCAAATCCAATCGGTTTGTTGGTCTTTAAGCAGATAATAGGTTGGTAATATAGCTGTAGCTGCTGCTGCTGAATCGCCTGCTGCAAATCGGTTTCGAGCTGCAGCCGCTCTAGCTCTTCGATCTGCATCTGGGTGTTGAAAAAACCGGTGTGAGCTGACTGCTTCTTAGCGTTGTGGGTGGCGGTGTCTGCAGCTCGCAAAAACTCCTCGGCATGGTGATAGGGCAGGGTACTATCGACTACGCCAATACTGGCAGATGAGTAAATTTGGGACTGCTCAACCTGAAACGGCGACTTGAGGCTGCGGTGAATCTGCTCGACGGCGTGCTCAATCTCTTCTAGGCTCTGCAGATTAGTCAACAAAATCACAAAGGTATTTTCGCCAATGCGCGCCAGCTGATGCCCCCACTGCAGCCACGCTTCCAGCCGCCGCGCGACTTCCACCAAAAACTGGTCGCTCTTGAGGTGCCCAAACCCATACTTGACGTTTCTGTAGCGATCGATGTCGATGAACATTAGCCCAAACAGGCTAGACTGCTGCCGAGCGCAATCAATATGAGCCTGGAGCTGTTTGAGAAACAGTGCCCGGTTAGGGAGTCCGGTGAGGGAGTCATAAAACGCTAGCTGGTGAATTTCGTCGAGCGCCTGTCGACGTTCTCGCCTGACCTGGGCCTCGCGCAGCTCGCGCTCAATGGTGGCAACCAGCCGGGTTAGGTTGCCTTTTAGCAAATAATCGTGGGCGCCCTCCTGCATGATCTGTACGGCTGTTTCCTCTCCCACCGACCCGGAAACAATGATGAATGGGAGGTCTAGCTCCTTCTGCTGCAAAATCGCTAGGGCTGATAAGGCGTCAAAACTGGGCATGGCATAGTCGGAAAGTACCAAATCCCAAGGTTCACGCTCGAGCGCTGCGGCCATCGCAGAGGCCGTTTCAACCCGCTCAGAATCAACAACATAGCCGCCCTGCTCAAGCTGTAGAATCAGCAGCTCAGCATCATCGGGGTTGTCTTCAACTACAAGAACCTTAAGCTGGTCAGCCATCATACAGTCGGGATTAGCGGTGGAGGAGTGTTGATAACGAGCCAATACATGCCGAGCTGCTGAATGGTGTTCAGAAATTGGTCATAATCTACAGGTTTGCGGATATAGCCGTTGCAGCCAAGGTTGTAGCTGTCTATAAGGTCCCGCTGCTCGTCAGATGTCGTGAGAATGACCACCGGCACCAGACGTGTGTTAGGGTTGCTGCGAATTCGCTGCAGAACCTCCAACCCGTTGATCTTGGGCAGCTTTAAATCTAGCAGCACCAGAGCCGGCAGCGGCTTGGGAGAATGATCGTCGCTCTCTGGCTGAAACAAGTAGTCCAAAGCCTCCACGCCATCGCGGGCTACTACCACCGGGCTGGTAATACCTCCTTGCTCAAAAGCAAGCAGAGTCAACTCTTCATCGTCAGCATTGTCTTCAACCAGGAGCAGCGTATTGGGGGACGTCATCTCAAGCCTTGCAGATACAGGGTGTCAATAAGAATCTTCCTATCTGTCCGCATCTGGAGGCACCTCATATCTCTCTAAAGTGAAATAGATTGTTGCTCCATGTTGTAAGGTACCCTCCGCCCACACGGCTCCACCATGGCGGTGAATAATCCGCTCAACGATTGCCAGGCCAACGCCAGTGCCAGGGAACTCTCGCTCAGAATGAAGCCGCTGAAAGGCCGTAAACAGCTTGCTTGCGTACGCCATGTCAAACCCTACGCCGTTGTCTTTAACAAAGTAAACCGGCGTCTGATCGGGTTGGGTGGTTACGCCAAATGCGATCGCAGTATGGTCTTTAGTAGAGGTAAACTTCCAGGCGTTGCTCAGCAGGTTTTCCACCACAATTTGCAGTAAACCTCTATCTCCAGATGCGGCGACGTTAGGAGCTATGGCCCATTCCACCGAGCGCTCAGGTTGAGTTTCGCTCAAGCCTCTAGCGACGTCGGCGACCATCTGACTTAACCCCACCGTACTGCGCCGGATCTCGGCACGCGTTACCCGCGAGAGCTTGAGCATATCGTCGATCAGTTCCCCCATGCGCTGAGTGCCAGAACGAATACGCTCGAGGTAGTGCTTGCCCTTGTCGTCCAACTGCTCAGCATAAAGCTCTAGCAGCGCCTTGCTGAAGCCATCAATGCCACGCAGCGGTGCCCGCAAGTCGTGGGACACCGAGTAGGAGAAAGCCTCCAATTCTCGATTAGCAAGGGTTAGAGCGGCGGTGCGCTCCTGAACCTGCTGCTCCAGTGTGAAATTCAACTGCTCCAGAGCGTACTCGGCCAGCTTGCGCTCCGTAATGTCTACGCCCACGCCCCAGCTTGCCCAGCCTGGAACCGGATAATCATCGGAAAGATTCGACCAGGAAATGATTTTGGTTTCCCCACTTTTATTGACCAGATTCCACTCCCAGTTGCGGTAGCAGTTTCCTCGAGATGCCCAGTTGGCTATCATCTGCTCCCGGTACGACGGATCGGGGTAAAGCTGCTCAAATGCAGCTGGAGAGTGAATCATCTCCTCCGCCAGGTAGCCCGTCACTCGCTCGCACTCCTGATTCCAGGTAATTATGTTGCCCTGCTCATCAAAGGCATCGAGCATTACAGGCATATTCTCCAATACGGTGCGGAGCTGTTCCTCGCTCAGGCGCAGCGACTCTTCCGCCTGTTTGCGCTGCCGAATATCCTGCATAACTGTGGAGATGTAGTCGACAGTGCCATTGGCTGCCCGATGAGCAATGAGGACTTGAGAAACGGCAATTTCGCACCCATTTCGGTGGCGAAGAGCGGTCTCAGCTGTCCAGCTGCCGTGCAGCAAGGCCGCCGGTAGCCCTTGCTGCTGAACCAGCTCTCCTGCCCACGGAGGCTGACAATCGGCCAGGGTGAGGTGCGACAGCTCGGCATCAGATCCACAGCCAATCAGGCGCTTAGCCGCTGCATTAAGCCAAAGAACATTGCCTGCGGCATCGGCAATGCCGACAAAATCGGGAGAATTCTCCAGTATTGCAGCCAGTCGCTTCTGCTCGCGCTCCAATTCCCGTTCATGCGTCACGTCGCGTCCAATACCAATGCTGCTGCCGTCTGAGAGGCGCACATTGGCCCAGGAGGTCTCTGCTACACTGCCATCTCGCAGACAAGTTTTGAAGTCGCTCCAGCTTTGGTCAGCTGCCTGAATGTAGTTCAGCACATAGTCGCGATACTGTGGGTCAGGATAAAACTCCTGCAGCATGTTATGGCTTTTGGTATCGGCCAGCGTCCAACCCGTGAACCGCTCCCACTCCCGGTTGACCCACTGAAATCTGCCCTCTCTATTAAAGACAGTTACCATAATCGGAATGTGGTCCAGAATGGTCTGCAGAAGTTCCTGCTGCTGCCGAAACGCCGCCTCAGCGCGTTTGCGTTCAGTGATGTTGAGAAATGCCCCTATACTGCCTCTTGGCCGTCCATGCTCATCAAACAAAGGAGCGGCATATTCCAGTAGCGTAACGACTGTGCCATCCTGCCAGACGACGTCGAGTTCTACATCTCGGACTTCGACCCCGTGCATGGCTGCGTATTGCAGGGGCAGTTCCTCTGGGGGCATTTCCCGGCCGTGCTGGTAAATCTTAAAGGTCGTCGGACGTTCTTCGTCAGGGGCACTGAGGGAGGCGTTGATGGTAGATGGAATATTCAGCGTTTGAGCAAAGGCAGGATTCGTAAGAATTTGATGACACTGTGGGTCTTTGGCAATCCCAATTCCAATCGGGATCACATCCAGCAACGTCTCTAACTCCGTTACCTTCTGCTGGAGTTCTTGATTCAATTGCAAAATGGATGCTTCTGCCTGCTTGCGTTCATCAATCGCCATGATGGTGCCGCTCATTCGCACAGCTTGCCCGTCTAAGTTGTAAAAGGCTTGCCCCCGTCCTTCTACCCAGTGAATGGTGCCGTCTGTCCAAACCACTCGGTACTCATAACGGTAAGGAACGCGGTTCTCCAAGGAATAGGTAACTGCCTGGTTCAGCCCTTCCCGGTCATCGGGGTGTAGGTGAGCATCAAAGGTTTCATAGCTGCCGTCAAACGTGCCGGGAGCAAGACCAAATAACTTTTCGTGCTCTGGGGACCACTCAATCTTACCGCTTACGATATTCCAATCCCACATGCCCATTTGAGCAGCATTAAGGGCAACCCGCAGACGGCCTGCATTCTCTTCAGCAACTTGGCGATTGAGGTGTTCAATCTTCTGTTTGCTCTCCTGCAGATTTGTGCTCAGCAGATTGATAATGAGCGCCACGGTAGTAAAGAGAGCCAGCCGAAGAATGTCACTAAGGTTTGAGATTTGAACTTGGTTGATCGGGGGAATGAAGTAATAGTTCAGCGCAAGGACAGAGAGCGCAATTGTGACGGCTCCTGGCTGTTTGCCGCCATACCAGGTGCTAACCG
>DATNQE010000423.1:0-7765 GCA_036702895.1 Trichocoleus sp.
CAGGGAACTCAGGCTTAAGCCCTCTTCATCCCCCGAATGCCCGTACCCACCCTTACCCAGCCCCCGCCATCGCCCCTAGATCGAGCTCGGCACACCCTTCAGCAGGCGCTCCAGCGCTACGCGGGCTCCCGAGATGGCCCTAGCGCTGCCGCTAATGCTGCTGAGCGTCCTCAAAAACCTGCTGAAGCAACGGCATCACGCGAACAGCTAGAGGCGCTCTACAGCCGTCTCACAGCCAATACCTTAAGGGTGGCGGTCTTTGGGTTGGTCAGCCGAGGCAAGTCGGCGGTAATCAATGCTCTGTTGGGCAAACCGGTTCTAGAGACGGGGCCTCTCCATGGGGTCACCCGCTGGCCCCGCTCAGTCTACTGGCAGCCTGAAGGGGGTGTCGCTGGCCCCGCTATGCAGCAGGTAAATCAGCCCACTGAGGCGAATGCGTCCGATGCCTTTAGTCCCTCAGCAGTCGAAACGCCTGCTGACCCTTCAGCGGGGCCTCAGCAAATCGAGTTTATCGATACCCCTGGCTTAGATGAAATTGCTGGGGCAGCGCGGGCAGAAATGGCTCAGACCGTTGCTCAGCAAGCTGATCTGATTCTGTTTGTGGTAGCGGGCGAAATTACTCAGCCAGAGTATGAGGCGCTGCTGCAGCTGCAGGCTGCTCGTAAACCGCTGCTGCTGGTGTTCAACAAAATTGATCTGTACCCTGAGGTCGATCAAGACGCTATTGTTCAAGCCCTAGAGCTCCTGCGGCAGCAGGCAGCTGCTAATTTGGCCCATCCATCAGCACTGTCGGTTGACCAGGTGATTCGCGTAGCGGCTGATCCGGCTGCGTTTCAGGTGCGAACGGAATGGCCTGACGGCCAGAGCACCTACCAGTGGGAAAAGCCAGAACCTCAGATCGAGCCGCTGCGCTCAGCGCTTAGCACCCTGCTCTACCAGGACGGTGCAGCGCTGATGGCGCTCAACACCCTGCGGCAGGCCCGCGATCTAGAAACCCAGCTGATTCGCCAAGTCACCGCAAAACATCAGGAGGATGCTGATGCCTTAATCTGGCGCTTCGCTCGCTATAAAGCCCTGGCGGTAGCGCTCAATCCAGTAGCGGGGTTGGATTTACTAGGCGGCATGGCCTCCGACCTAGTGATGATTCGCGCTCTGGCTAAGCTCTATAGCTTTCCGGTGACAAACTACCAGGCTAGCCAGCTTTGGGGAGTCATTCTAAGAAGCTCAGGACTGCTGCTGCTCGCTGAGATCACCAGCGGCCTGTTGGGGGCTGGTAAATCTCTATCAGCTCTATTTAGCGTGATTAACAGCCCTGTTGGCCTGCCTGCCCTAGGTGGCGCTATGGTGCTGCAGGCAACTGCTTCTGGATACGGTACCTACACGGTTGGGCAAGCGGCCAAGCGCTATCTGGAGCAGGGCTGCACTTGGGGGCCAGAAGGTCTCAGTCGGGTGATGCAGGAAGTACTGGAGACCGCTTCTACCTCCGAGACTCTAGCCCGATTGCGTCAGGATGTGCAGGAGAGCCTTGACCAAGCGTTGACGAAGCATTCTTAAGAGAATGGCTAGCTTCTGCGTTTTGGGTGAGAGGCCAAACCGTAGGACAAGCGTGAGAATGAAAGCCCAACTTTTAGGGGCCTTTTGTATCAATTCTGTTCTGTGGAATAGAGCGACAGATTTTGCATTAGCCACAAGCCTGTAGTCCGGGGGCATAACACGGATAGACATGGCTTTGCTTCTTTGGGATGCCCCCAGGTCTGTAGGCTTCGCTTTTGGGGGATATCAAAAGGCTGTGTCCAGCACTGTTCAAGAATGTTTGTAGCAGCACTCGGGAGCATTAAGTGGCTTCAAAAGCTATTGCTTCAAAACTGAAAAAGCTGAATTGCTCCTAGAAAGTGGCTCTAAACTGGATCGAAGTTCCGTTTCAAACTTTGTTTTCAATCCCCTCTTAGCAATTTACTATCAAGGCTCTAGCCGCCACAACAGACACTGCACTTTAAGTACGCGTGGGTGAACTGAAATACCTAATGAGCGCCGGACGGCCCTTGTAACAATGTCATTCGTGCGACGCATCCGGGTATCCTAACCGTGATTCACCTTCCTAGGCATGGCCCCCTACCCAGGTCTGCCCTTCCAGCTCCCAATTGATAGGGTACAATGACATCTTTCCCGGTTTCAGACGACTCAGCTCAGGTTCGCCAAATCCTGGAACCCGGTACTCCCACGCTGCCCCCAGAGGCCTCTCTGCAGGTAGCGGCTCGGTTGATGAAAGGGCAGCCGCATAGCTGCCTCTGGGTGGTCAAAAACCAGACCTGCGTGGGGGTCTTAACCGAGCAGGAGATTTTTCAGGCAGTGGCCAGCGGCCTTGATCTGGCCCAAACTCCGGTCAGCCAGTTTATGCTGCTCCACAGCGAAACCTTGAGAGAGTCTGAAAGCATTTTGCAGGCTCTCAATAAGCTGCAGCGCAGCCACCTCAACTATTTCCCGGTGCTCGATTCTCAGGGCTCGGTGACGGGGCTCGTAACCCGTCAGGGCCTGTATCAAGCAGCTTTGAGTCTGCAGTCTCCCAGCAATGGGAACGGCAGGTCCGGCAGCCGCAGTCGGTCTTCATCCCCTATGCCCAAGCGGGAAACTTACCTGGCGACTCTAGTGCTGATTCACCAGGAGCTCCTGGAGCTCCACCAGCGCAACCGGCTGCAGGTTTTCAACCGCATTCTCAAGGTGCTGGGCCTAGCAACCAATGTCTCTCGGGTCTATCTGTTTGAAAACCATGTCGATGCTCAGGGCCGTCAGGTTAGCAGCCAGCGGGCAGAGTGGTGTAATCAGGGCATTAGGCCTGAGATCGACAACCCGATGCTGCAGAATATTGCTTACCAAGAGATTGTGCCTCGCTGGTACGACCTGCTGTCTCAGGGAGAGATGGTGGTAGGGCCAGTCAGCCAGTTTCCAGCATCTGAGCAGGAGGTGCTCAAGCCCCAAGGCGTCCAGTCTTTGCTGGTGCTGCCGCTGCGCACGGAAAAGTCAACCTTGACCCAGGCCTACGGCCAGTTCTACGGCTTTATTGGGTTTGATGACTGTCTGCAAAGGCGTCAGTGGGATATTGAGGAGATTAACCTGCTCAAGGCCGTGACTGCTAGCCTATCTCTAGCCTACGAGCACCAGCAGGTGCAGCGAATTCTCAACCAGACCCAAACCGTTTTCTCCAGCGTTTTTCAATGTAGCCCTGATCCGATTTCCATTGCGACCTTTCCTGAGGGGCGCTATCTGGCGGTTAACTCCAGTTTTGGGAGTATTTTAGCAGGCGGCACAGCGCGATCGCACATCTTAGGTCAAACCCCCACAGAGCTTGGGCTGGTGGTCAACCCACGCCAGGTGGTGCGGCTGATGCGGCAGCTGCGGCAGCACGGGTCAGTAGCCAGCCAGGAAATAGAGTATTGCCAGGGGAGCCGGGGGCCTGTCAAAACGCTGCTGGTCTCCTGTGAGCTGATTGAGTTTGAGGGCCAAACCTGTGTGTTGGCGGTTTGCAAAGACATTAGCGATCGCAAGGAGGTAGAGACAGCCCTGCGCGAGAGCGAAGCCCGCTTCCGCGCTATCTTTGAGCAGACAAACGTAGGCATTTGTCTAGCCGATTTGAGCGGCCGCATGGTCAAAGCAAATCCTGGTTTGTGCAGCATGCTGGGCTACAGCCAGGAGGAGCTGTCCCAGAAAGTCTTTGCTGAGATCACTCACCCCGAGGACGTTGAGCGGGATTGGGGGCAGCACCAGCAGCTGCTAGCGGGCAAAATTCAGTCCTTCTCCATGGAGAAGCGCTACCTCCACCGGGCGGGGCACGCTATCTGGGTCAACCTCACTGTTTGCCTGGTGCGCGATAGCGAGGGTGCGGTCCTCTTTAGTATTGGGGTCTCCCAGGCGATTAACGATCGCAAAGCCACCGAGCTCGCCCTGTGCCAGAGCCAGGAGCGCTACGCCCTGGCTACCCAAGAAAGCCGAGTTGGCGTTTGGGACTGGGATTTGACCACCGGCAGTGTCTACGTCAGCCCTAACCTCAAGAGCCTGCTGGGATATTCTGAATCAGAATTGCCCAACCAGTTTGAGCCCTGGATTGCGCTGGTGCACCCAGAGGACCAGCCCCAGGTGCTCCAGGCGATTCAGGCTCACCTGGAGGGGCGCAGCGCCGAAGTTGCCCTATCCCACCGACGCACGCATAAAGACGGCAGCATCCGCTGGATTTTGACCCGCGGCGTGGCGTTTCAGGATGAGCTGGGGCAGCCTGTGCGCATGGCGGGCACCGACACCGATATCACCGACCTCAAATATGCTGAAGAGGCGCTGATTCAGTCCCACCGCCGGGTGGCCGACATTCTAGAGAGCATTACCGACGCCTTCATTGCGCTAGACGAATCGTGGCGCTTCACCTACGTCAACCAGCGGGCCGAGCAGCTGCTGCAGCAGAGCCGAGAGTGGCTCCTGGGGAAAGTAATCTGGCAAGAGTTTCCGGCGGTGCTGCAGACTCGCTTTTTTGCCCAGTTTTACCGAGCCACGCGGCGACGCATCAGCCTTACCATCGAAGAGTATTACCCCCCCTTCGATGCCTGGTACGAGGTGCACATCTACCCCACGCGGGGCGGCCTAGCGGTTTATTTCCAAGACATTAGCGATCGCAAGCGCACCTACGCTCAGCTGCAGCAGCAGATTCGCCGAGAGCAAGCTCTCAACCGCGTGCTGCAGGCCATTCGTCAGTCCCTTGACCTCGATACGATTTTTTCCACAGCGGCGGCCGAGATCTCTACCCTGCTGCAGATCGACCAGGTAACCATCTGGCTTTACCGCTCCCAGGAGAACTGCTGGCAGGCAATGGCTGAGCACCCGCAGGGGACTCACTTGCCCTCTGTGATCGGCATGACTTTGCCCGATCAAGACAACAGCTTGACCGCCCGCCTTAAAGATCTAGAGGTTATTCACATTGACGATACCGATACCCTCGAAAATTCTGTCAACCAGGCTGTAGCGCAGCGGCTGCCGGGAGCGTGGCTGCTGGCGCCCCTCAATGTCCAGGCTCAGCCCTGGGGCTGCCTAGCTCTGCGGCGCAGTCACCACCAGAGCCCCTGGCAGACCTCCGACATTGAGCTGGTCAAGATTGTCGCCGATCAGCTGGCGATCGCCATTCAGCAGGCCAACACCCTCGAGCAAGCCCACCGTGAGCTGGAGGAGCGGCAGCGGGCCGAAGCTCGCTTGAAACAGGCCCAGCGCATCTCTCACACCGGCAACTGGGAGTGGCACCTAGACAGTGGGGAGATTACCTGGTCAGAGGAGATGTTTCATATCCATGGCCTACCGGTGCGGCAGCGAGCACCCCGCCAGGCCAAAATTTGCTCCCTGGTTCACCCCGAGGACCGGGAAACTCTGCAGCAGCTGCTAGAGCAGGCCATTAGAACAGGTGCTGCCTACAGCCTAGAGCTGCGCCTGCTGCGGCCTGACGGCAGCCTGCGCCACGTGCAGCTTTTGGGCCAGAGCCGCCAGAACGAGCGCTACGAGGTAGTGCAGCTATTTGGCACGCTAATGGACATCACCCAGCGCAAGCAGATCGAGGAGCGGCTGGTCTACGAGGCCCTCCACGATGCCCTGACAGGGGCGCCAAACCGCACCTGCTTCATGGAGCAGCTGGGTCAGGCCATTGAGCTAGTCTCTCTGCAGCCCGGCTATGCCTTTGCGGTGCTGTTTATTGACCTTGACCGATTTAAGGTGATCAACGACAGCCTGGGCCACCTGGTTGGGGACCAATTGTTGGTCGAGTGCACTCAACGGCTGCTGTCCATTGTTCGTGCTGACGATTTGGTTGCTCGATTGGGGGGCGATGAGTTTGCCATTTTGCTGACGGCCGTAGTTGACATTCAAGAGGCGCTGCAGGTGGCAGAGCGAATTCACGAAGTCCTGCGCCAGCCGTTTGAGCTTGAGGGGCGAGAAATTTTTATCAGCGCCAGTATCGGCATCTCATCCAACCTCACCGGGTCTTTAGCGGCCGTAGATTTTCTGCGCGATGCCGATACCGCCATGTATCGGGCTAAGGAGCAGGGCCGGGGCCGCTCTGCCCTGTTTGACCCCACAATGTACGAGCAGGTCAATCTTCAGCTCACACTAGAAAACGACCTGCGCCGCGCCCTCGAACGGCAGGAGCTAGAGCTGTACTATCAGCCTATTTTTGATCTGCAGCAGCAGCAGCTGATTGGCTTTGAAGCCTTGGTGCGCTGGCACCACCCTCACTGGGGCTGCATTCAGCCCTCAATGTTTGTTCCTTTGGCGGAGGAGACGGGGCTGATCCTGCCCATCGGGACCTGGACGATGAAAACGGCTAGTGAGCAGCTCAAGCAGTGGCACGATCGGATTCCGGCATCGGCCTCTCTGGTCATGGGGGTAAACCTGTCGGTCAAGCAGTTTGCCAGCCCCAACCTAATTCACGACATCGATACGATTTTGGCGGATACCGGGCTGGAGAGTTCGCGGCTGCGGTTGGAGATTACGGAAAGTGCCCTGATCGACAATCCAGAGACGGCAGAGGCCATTTTGGCCGCCATTAAAACGCGAGGGGTGCAGCTGTGCATTGATGACTTTGGCACCGGCTACTCTTCCCTCAGCGTGGTGCACCGTTTTCCGGTGCACATCCTCAAGATCGATCGCTCCTTCGTGAGCCGCATGGAGGAAGATCACCGGGGAGTGGCAATGGTTCAGGCAATTTTGGCCCTTGCCCAAAGTTTGGGGATGGTTGCGATCGCAGAAGGGGTCGAGACTAACGCCCAGCTCCAACTGCTGCAGGGTCTGGCATGTCCCTATGCCCAGGGCTACTGGTTTGCCATGCCTATGCCCGCCGCTGAGGCCGAGGCCTTGATCCAAAACTCAATGGCCCACCTTTCGGCAGTCAAAGGGTGTGCAGCCAATCCATAGCTGTTTCCCTAGCTGTTTTTCTAACTAAACCCCGGCTAAAAGAAGCTGGTCAGGATTAAGGGGTTTGCACTAGGGCCACTTCCACAATCAAATCGTCGTAGTCATCTAGTTGGGGCACATCCTCGAAATAAATCTGGTACAGCAGCCCATTCTCAAACCGGGCCCTGACTACCCTCACCCCCTCATCGTTACCCCAGCTGCCACCATCGCGGTGATCCCCATCGATGTAGTAGGTGAAGATATCTCGCTTCTGATTAAGCGCATACCAGCCGGTAGGCGCATTGGCGAGCAGTTCGTTTGCCAGAGTAGAGGCTGGTGGCAGCGTATCAGCGGGGCGAGGCCCAGCATTTTCCTTGTAAACTCTAAGCCGCTGGCGATAGAGGGCTTCACCGCCAGCGATACGAAACCACATCTGATGCGCTGTAGTGCTGTCTGTCGTCCAGATTGCGTAAGCGGTTGCGCCATTTCGAGTGACTGCTTCATACTGGCGCACCAAAGCGCCCAGGGGAGGAGAGGCCCCCACCAAGCGTCCCTCCTGGGTTTGGGCATAGCCAGTGGAACCTGCGAGAACCACCGTTAAGGCAACCAAAAACAGAAATAGGGCCTTAACCGCAGTCCTAAGAGGGTTCATTTCGACACCTTTTGAAGCTTTCTGCTAAAAGGTAGCCTAATATGGCGCAAATAAAAAACTATCAACCGGAATAAGCGGCTGAAGTGAACGGCTAATTGGGCAATAGAATTTTGCTGGAAAGCAGTGGGTTCAAATACATTAAGCCGCTACGGGGTAGACCAGCTCCACCGGAAACCCTGCCGCTTTCCAGGCTGCTAC
>DATNQE010000432.1:0-2374 GCA_036702895.1 Trichocoleus sp.
AGGCCAGCACTGCGATCGCACCCTCCTGCAGCCCATCTAAATACAGCAGCTTATTGAGCGCCTCATCGGCAAAGCCACCGATTAGGTGGGGGCGGTAGTCGGTGGCGGCCCCGGCCAGCTCCAGGTTGCCCAACAGGTGGCCACTGTCGAGAAAAATGCGGCGGTAGGCCCGATCCTGGTAGCGCCAGGCCGAGCGACCAAACACGGTGCTCACTACCAGAGCCAGCTGGGTGGATTCCAGCGTTGGGTGCCAGAAGCAGGCCGCCTGCAAGTCCTGCCACAGGTGGGCATCCCAATAGCGCCAGAGGCCGTGGGTGCGGGCTTGATAGTTGTAGAGCCCGGCGGGCAGGTGCGAGGTGCCGCGAGAAATTAGATACAGTTCAGCCGGATACAGCCCGCCCGCTGAGGGCACCGCCCGCAGATAAAACGTGTCGCCTTCGGCATTGGGCATTTTGGCGGTGAGGCCATAGCTGTCAATCAGCAGGTGAGACAATCGGCTCCACCAGGCCACATCGACTGCCGACTCCACATCAGGTGAGTCTTCCAGATACGGCTTCAGGTCGATCTCGCCGCCGAACCCGTAAGTCTTGAAGGGGTAGGGCTGTTTGGAAAAATCAATGCCCTGAGACTTGGCGGCGATTGTGGCTGGGTCGTACTTAGTGCGTTGGTGGTAATGCTGGGCGATGGACACCAGAGCTTCGGGCATACTCCTTAGGCAGGCTCCTCAAAAGCAATTAGGGCTAGCGGCGAATTTTATTCACCTTACATCTTGACGCTTCACTGGATACGGGCGGTATGACACTCCTCCAAGGTTGTTTTCAACTCAGCGCCTTGAATCACTTTCTGGATCAGGGTTACCTCAGGGTTACCCCAAGACTTGTTTTCAAAGGGCTTATGCAAGCTCAGGGCCTAAGGATAGCGCTGTCTAATACAAGGTCCAATGCGAGGTTTATCCCAAGCATCAAGGCTCTTGCAGCGCTTTAGAGAAGAATTGATTGAACTCCCCGAGAGACAGACCTTAACGGGCAAAACCTAAAGATAAGATTAATGACCGTTTGTTAAGGAACTTGAAAAGATACAGTATTCAACTGTTTCATCTGAGCAATAATACTTAGCCGAATTGTTGGGAAAATGCCCTCCCAAGTGCAGTTTAGCGAGAAAAAGTAGCCTGTGCGGCGAAGGTAGGTTGACAACAATTTATGCAGCGTTTAAGTCAGGAAGATCTAATAGCGGCATTCAAAGCTGGCCATCGCCAGTTCTCCGATCTAGATCTTTCAAAAATTGATCTGTTCTACGTTGATCTTAGGGGTATCGTGTTGGCGCGATCGCACCTTCGAGACGCTTACTTGCCCTACGCCAATCTCAGCCAGTCCGACCTGCGAGAAGCTGACTTTTGCAGGGCTCATCTTTGCGACACCCATCTCTACGAAGCCGATTTAACCCAGGCCGATTTGAGCCAGGCCCTGCTCATTCGCGCCAACCTGCGCAGCGGCTGTTTGCGGCGGGCTGACCTGCAGGGGGCCAACCTAGACGGAGCCGATTTGCGGCAGGCCGACCTGCGGCAGGCCGACCTGCGGGGCGCTTCTCTGGTGAAAGCTAATTTGACGGGAGCGCTGTTGGCCAAGGCTGACCTGCGCGGCTGCAACCTGTTTCGCGCAGTGGGCGCCCAGATAGAGGAGAGCCAGTGCGATCGCACCACCACCTACCCCGACGGCCACCGCCACCACCTCTAGAGCCGCTGCCTCTATCTCTATGCCTCACCCTCGTTGCCTCAACCGCTGAAGTATCAGGTATCCTAGGCGTATTCCCTGGGGTCATCCGGGGAAGCGATGCTAGCTGTCGTAGCGTTTGCTGCCGTGCCGGTCAAGCGGGTTGTCCAGCTCGGTTCAGCGCTAGGGCCAGCCATTTTTGTGGGGTTAGAAACCCCTAGGATCGTAGGGTTGATTCCCTAGAGTTAGCGCCTTCAGGTCGCTACTCTAGAAGGAGTACGGTCATGCTCTGCGAATCCGATTACTCAGCTAAGGAAACGCCTAATGAGTCAGTCGCGCCCCTCTCTGTTTTCGCTAATGCCGCGCTCCCTACTGGTGCTGGTGCTCACGCTCCTTAGCAGCAGCGTTGCGCCAGAGGCATTAGGGATCACGGGATTATCGGCGCAGGAACCGCTTCTGGCCCAGAGAGTGACATTGCAGGAGCGGGCCGAGCTAGAGCAGCTTCAGCAGGAGGCCGATGTCGCCTTTAGCCGCGCCACCACTCTGTTTGTGGTGCTGCTGGGCACCCTGGTGCTGCTGATCGCCATCGGCATGGCCATGCTCTGGCTCATGCGGCGCTCCGTCATCCAAGAAGTCTCGGTGGTGGTGCGCATGCAGCTTGAGGA
>DATNQE010000442.1:0-2191 GCA_036702895.1 Trichocoleus sp.
CCGGACGGCAAATGAGCTGCGCCGGGAAGACGTGGATCTAGCGGACCCAGAGCAGCGCCTAGCATTCGCCAAACAGGAGCTGGCTCGAGCTAAGCGCGAGGGCACGCCGCAGCAGATTCGAGAATGGGAACAGGAACTAAGCCGGGCCCAGCGGGCAGCACTTGCCAAAACTCAACAGCAGACCCGCAACACCCAGCAGGAGCTATTCGGTATCGAAGTGGGCAGCAGTCTGCCGCTGTTTGCCAATATGAGCGATGCCGAGGCTGCCGCGATCGCAGGATTCGTAGACTTGCGAGGCCCCGCCCCAGGCAAGGCGACCCTCAAAAAAGCCCGCAAGTGCACCAAGGGTTACAGCTGCGGCTCCACCTGCATTAGTAAGGCAAGGGTTTGCCGGAAGGAGCTGGCCGAGCGCGAGCGACAGGCCGCAGACTATCTACGCGCCAAGGTAGCAACACTTGAGGCTGAATTGAGCCGAGCCCGCCAGGACCTGGAGGCAGCCGCCAAACCAGCGGCCCCGCAGCCGGGTGATGTGCGAGACGAAGCGCTGAGCAACCTAAACTTTGACCCGAAACGCTTCCAATACAAGCTTCTGCCCAACGAAACTGGGGCAACTGGCAGCCTGACCGACGTTAGGCGCTGGGATCCCAACCTGGCAGGCGTTGTACAGGTGTGGATTGACCCAGGCGACGGCAACACCTACGTCATCAACGGTCACAACCGGGCCAGCCTGGCTAACAAGCTTGGCGTAGAGCGCATTACTGTGCGCTACATCAACGCCAAAGACGCCAGCGAAGCGCGGGCCATTGGGGCGCTAACCAACATTGCCGAGGGGCGCGGCGATGCACTAGATAGCGCCAAATTCTTTAGAGATACTGGCCTGACCCGTGACGACCTGATCCGGCGCGGCATTCCTATGCGCGAGCGCATCGCCACTGAGGGCCTAGCGCTGGCGGGCCTGGATGATTCGCTATTTAGGCGAGTCGTAGACGGCCGGCTGCCCATTCAGCGGGCGGCTGTTATCGGCGGCAGTGGCCTAGACCACGACCAGCAGCGGGCCCTAGTCGAAATGATCGAAAAGCGGGAACGCGGCAACCGCCGAGTCACAAACGACACCATCGCCGAATTGGTGGATGTGGTTAAGAGCTCTACCCAGCAAACCGAATTCACCATGGATCTGTTTGGTGGCTCTGAAACAACCCGCTCGCTGGCATTTGAGAAAGCAGAGCTGCAGAGCCGCATTCGCCAGCGGTTGAGCCGCGAGAAAAAGCTATTTGGCACGGTATCCCGCAGCACCGCCGCGCAGGAGCTGGCCCGAGGTGGCAACCAAATCAATACGGCCCGTTCTGGTGAGATTGCCAGCCAGGCGTCTGCCACTCTGGCAGTTTTCGACCAGTTCAAATCCATGGCGGGCCCCATCAGCCGCCAGCTAAACAGCGCAGCCGAGCGCATCGCCAACGGCGAGAACAAGAGCCAGGTAGAGCGCGAGATTTACGGCCAAATTGTGGATGCGATCGCAAACCAGAACTATGAAGAATTCAACCCGTGAACTGCCGACCTTCAGCAAGCTCAGCCCTGGCGGTAAGGATCGCGTGTTGGGTGAGCTGCAATACCTGATTCTTACTGACCGCTTACGGCCCGTGGGAGAAACCGCAGACATGGCCGAGCCCGGCACGCTGGATTTTGCCCGCCTCAAAATTGCCGGCAACACACGACAGCTCAAAGCCTGCAAAAAAGGGTTTCCCTGCGGGTTCACTTGCATCAGCCGGAGTAGGCGCTGTCAGGAGCCGCTAGAAGGACAGGCCTATGAGGCGGCTGCATGGCTGCGATCGCGGATGGCGGCCACCAGCGGCGTGGCTCTGGCAAACAAAACCCGCCATAAGCGCGGGGCAACAGTCTACCCGGTTCAAACCTCCAACGATTTGCAGGGCAGCGCCAGCCTGGGTAAGCCCGCCAAGGTGGTTAGCGTCAGTCAGGACGGCAAGCGGATCAAGCTGCGGCCCACCGAGCTGACGGCTGAGCAGCAGGCCCAAAACCCGAGCCGCTACAACCGCGAAGAATTCCTATCTGATGTTTACGCCACTCGGGCAGAGGCTGAGGCGGCTGTAGCGGCCTACAACTCCCGCCGCCAGCTAGAAACGGAGTATCGGGGCCAGGTTGCGGCCCAGAAGCTGCGGCAGGAATCGCCCAGTAC
>DATNQE010000449.1:0-15079 GCA_036702895.1 Trichocoleus sp.
CGTAGGCTCCGTCGATTGGGCCGTTGTAGTACCCCAACTGTTGCAGTTGGCGCTGGAGCACTCTGACGTCTTCGCTCTTCGTTCCAGGAGATAGCAGAACTGGGCTAGTTGGGCTGGCACTAGGGTCAGCCCCGAGAGGGGACGGTGGCGAAGGAGCTGCCTCGCTTGGGGAATACTGGGCCAGCAGAGGGCTGTTTGCCTGAGCAGCCCCAACAGCAGTTTCAGCAGCAGTTTCAATAGCATAAGAAACGACTGCCCTACCCGGAGTGGCGCCCAGGCTGACTGCGTTACTAACTGCGCTGAGGCTGCTCAGGAACGTGAGGAGAAATAGGGCGGGGCGCTGGAGCATTCTGGGTATCTCTTAGGAGACCGTTCGGGGAAGACCGTTCGGGGAAAACCGTTGGGAAGGTCGCTGGGAAGCTCTTAATTGCAATGACCTGTCTGGGAAATACAGGTTTCCTGCTTGAGATAAGCGACTAATGCAGACAGCTATGGGTGTTAACCAGCTTTAGGAGTAGCGGAGCTACTGAGTTCGATTTTTAACCTAATCACCCTCGAACTAGCATAATCCTAGCCAGCATTATTCTGGCTTAAAAACGGCAGCCCCTGTAAGGCTGCCGGAGCAGGTTAACGGGCTTGGAAATCAGGGGTGCATTATCCGGGCTGTTGGCTAACAGGTTGGGCCTTTACCTCATCTAGAATTTACTGCACGAGATAGTTTCCCTATCGCCAATCGGCCTGAGTGGGTTAGATGCCCACACCTTAGCCTAAATTCTCTACAGCTCTGACTCAGGGCTAACCAAGGCGGCTAACTTGATCGAGACGTAAAGCTTGCTCGAACAACACTCAGGACTAGCGCTAGCTAGTGTTGGAGAAGGATGGGGAGGTGCTAGCGACGCCCTTACAGAATTTAGGAGGGCGTATCGGAGGAAGATGCCGGCTTTCCTGTGAACCCAGCAAAAAGTTGCCGTAGGTTAGCCAGCAGCACTTCCCGCTGATTGATGAAATAGATGCTTACCAGGGTGAAGCCCACGCCAACCCACTGCAGTGGGCTGAGCACTTCTCCTAGAAAGAGATTACCGAATAGAAGGGCAAACACGGGGGTCAGGAAGGTCAGGGCGCTTAAGCTAGTGAGATTGCCCTTAGATGCCAGGAGAAAGAAAACACCGTATGCGATCGCACTGCCCAAAATTGTGGAGTAAGCAACCGCCATCCAGTCGGATAGCCCCAGCGCCTGCCACTGGTTAGTTTCCCCGAGCCCCGATAGAAGTAGTAGGGGCAGGCCTCCGATCACCATGTGCCATCCTGTCGCCGCCACCGGATCCGCATGGCGACACACGTAGCGAATTAAAACAGTGCCAACGGCCATCGAAAGCGCCGCCAGCAGCATTAGCCACTCACCTCGACTGAGCAGCGCTTCGAGCAGGGATTGACCCCCTAGCCAGTCGGTTTGCCCGACAGCCAAAGCTGTCAGCCACTCATCGGGAATGCCCAGCAGGCTGATGCCGACGATGCCAAACAAAAGACCGAGCCAGCCCAGGCTGCCCACCTGCTCCCCAAACAGAAAGCGGGCCATGAGGGCTACCGCCAAAGGCTGGGAGTCAATCATGACAGAGCCCAAACCGGCCCCAGTGCGCATCAGCCCCTGAGCTAGAAACCCCTGAAATAGAGTGCCGTCTACCAGCGCAAAGAGGCTGATCCAGAGCCAGGCTTGCCAAGTTTTGGGTTGAGGCCGCCCCATCCACACTGCCGCCAACAGCACCAGGAAACCCGCTGGCAATAGCCTGACTCCGGCCAGAAAGAACGGCGTAGTCAGTGGAATAACGCCTTTCATGGCGACCATTGCCGTGCCCCAGAGAAAGAAGGGGGAAATTAGCAACAGCCTAGAGCGGGCACTGGAAGACTGGCTGGCGTTTGCATCCATGAAGCCGAGAAATGTCCTGAATAGGCCGGTGGTAATTACCGGCAGTTGCTGAGAAGTATCTTTAGTTATCTTAAGGAATGTGAACGTAGTCCGCACTACAAACGAAAAGTCTTTGCCTGAAAATCCTGAGTCTAAGCATAGGAATTAATCCTGCCGACCAATCGATACAATAGTCCTACCCGGCTTGCAGGCAGGCCGAAGCGTAGGAGTCAACCGTTTACCCCCTGCTATCTATTTTTATGATCTGGCCTTTCAAACCCCGCTTCCGTAAGTCCATTGCCCGCATAGAAATCACTGGTGCGATTGGGGCAGCCACTCGCAAAAAGGTGCTAGAAGCCCTCAAGGAAGTGGAACAGAGAAAATTTCCGGCGCTGCTGCTGCGTATTGACAGCCCTGGCGGCACCGTGGGCGATTCCCAAGAAATCTACAGCGCCCTGATGCGGCTGCGGGACAAGATAAAAGTAGTCGCTAGTTTTGGCAACATCTCTGCGTCTGGCGGAGTTTACATCGGTATGGGGGCAGAGCACATCATGGCGAACCCCGGCACCATCACGGGTAGCATTGGGGTGATTTTGCGGGGGAACAACTTGGAGCGGCTGCTCGATAAGGTTGGAGTCTCCTTCAAAGTGATTAAGTCTGGCCCCTACAAAGACATCTTGAGCTTTGACCGAGAGCTGACCGAGCCTGAGCAAAACATCTTGCAGGAGCTGATTGATGTTAGCTATGGGCAGTTTGTTCGCACTGTGGCCGAAGCCCGCAACCTGGGTGAGGAGACGGTACGCAGCTTTGCCGATGGGCGTATTTTTACTGGCGAGCAGGCGCTGCAGCTAGGCGTAGTTGATCGCTTGGGAACCGAAGAAGACGCGCGCCGATGGGCGGCAGAACTGGCGGGGCTAGATCCGGAAAAAGCGGAATGCTTGACTCTGGAGGAGCGTAAGCCCGCCTGGCGCAGATTCTTGCCGGGCAGCCAATCTTTGCTTTCCAAAGACGACCTAGGGAATGCCGCGCCGCTGGTAGGAATCAATGCCGCCGCCATGAACGCCACCCTCGAATGGATTGCATTTGAGCAGGCAACCAGCGGCCTGCCTTTGTGGATGTATCGCCCCTAAGAACAGCCGCTTCGTTGAATAGGAATGGGCACCCTAGCGTAAACCTTTCAAGGAATCTCAAGCGTGGGAGATCTCCCCTGATAGGATTGAAGCTGTTAGGGTGTCCTTTGCGCTTTATTGCTCTGGACCCACCCTGCCGCTATTAGTCAAACAGCACAAATTAGACCAATCAAACGGAGGGCTACGGCGTGGACTGGCGAGTTCGGGCAATTCGAGGAGCAATAACTGTGTCTGAAAATTCAGAGGCTGCCATTGGGGAGGCGGTTACTGAGCTGCTAGATGCCCTGGAAACTCAAAACCAGCTAGACCCTAGCTGCATTATTAGCGCCACGTTTTCCGTGACCCGTGATTTAGATGCCGTTTTCCCGGCTGCGATCGCAAGGCGCCGCCCCGATTGGGATACCGTTGCCTTGCTCGATGTGCAGCATATGCATGTCGAGGGCAGCCTGTCGCGCTGCATCCGCCTGCTCATCCACGCCCAGCTGCCGGAGCTAAAAAGCGCAGTTCAGCATGTGTACCTGCGGGAAGCGCGCGACCTGCGGCCCGATTTAGAAATTGCCCCAATTCACTAACGATTTTGTTGACTGCGGCAGCGGCTCGTAAGAGCCCTTCTGCAGCTTTCAATCCCCATCAAAAAGAGCGTATTAGAGATAGCGCCTGCCAAGGGAAAAACCTCCTTTGGCAGGCGCTATCTCTAATATCTGTTGATCTGGAGCTTAGACCCCTGGGGCCACCTCGTATACAACTCGAGTGCCTTTCAAGCTGGGCTGGTCCCACAGGTCGTAGTCCTTAGCAAACCCGATGAAGGCCCGCAGCAGGTACTCCTCCTTAAAAGAGAAAACAATGCTCTTTTGCTCATCGCACCAGCGAATGCTGCCGTATTGGCGGGCAATGTTTCTGACGTATTCTGGCAGCGAGAGAACAAATTCGAGCTCGTGGTGCATGGGCGCTAACTCCAAATCAACATGAGGGGCAGGCCTAAGCGTGCCCAAAATAAACCTCTTAATTCAGAGTCTCAGATTGGGTTACCAATGGAAAACGGAGAGTCGGGTTGATTGAGGGACCAACTGAAAGAGCCTCCTCGCTTGGCTTAGGCGAGGAGGCTCAGAAGTTAAAAATTCAGCAGAACCTAAGAAATGAGGCTGAATACGGAAAAAAGGATGTTTGCCAACTAAAAAAGTTCCAACTTTGGGTAGATCTGAATGGGAAAAAGCTAAGCCTTAGGGTGGAAGCGAATACCGAGAAAGAGGTCATACAAGAAGCTGAAGAAATCCTTGCCCTGGAGCAAGCCTAAGGACTGGGGAGAGCCCTTCTCATCAAGCAGAGGCTTCATCACCTCGTAAGCAGGCTTGTACTTGTACCAGGGAATGGAGGGCCATAGGTGGTGAATCAAGTGGTAGTTCTGGCCCATAATCAGCAGGTTGAGAACCGCTCCTGGGTAAACCCGGGCATTCTTCCAGCGATCGCGCTCCTGAAAGGGGCGATGGGGTAGGTAATCAAAAAACAGACCCAGCGCAATACCTACAACCAGTGCTGGAGAAAACCAGAAATTAAAGATGTACCCCAAAAAATCAAACTGTATGGCCGTAAAAACCAGCGCCGCGACTACAAAACGGCCTAAGAACCATTCCAGGAGCTCCCACTTGCGCCAGAGCTGCCGCCGGAAAAAGTAAATTTCGTGATAGAAAAATCGGGCTGCAATTAGCCACAGCGGTCCGCCGGTAGACACAAAATGGTCTGGGTCATTCTTGGGGTCGTTCACGTGGGCATGATGCTGCAGGTGAACGCGAGTAAACACCGGAAACGAAAAGCCCAGAATGAGAGCACTGCCGTGACCTAGGGCCGCATTAATCGTACGGTTCCGATGGGCTGAATTGTGGGAAGCATCGTGGATGACGGTGCCAGCAAGATGTAACGAAAGAACGTTCATGCTGAACACGCACCAGTCGATCCAGTGCCAGAAAAAATAGCCCACCGTCGACGTTGTAATCAGTCCGGCTGCTACCAGAAACATAAGTAGATTGGGACTGAGACCCCCTTCAGTTTTGAGCAACTCAGAGGGAACTGTTTTGGGAATCGTCAGAGGCTCAACTGCCACCGACATGCTGCACGCTCCTACACACCTGTCTCCGGTAGTATACGTTACGGCGTAACAAGAATAAAGTTTTGTGAAACGTCCTCATCTAATCCCTACTTTAAAGGCGGCGCGATGGGCACTATTTTTCTCTAACCGGGCAGCAGGCAACGGGTCTGGCGGTTAGGCCAATTGTGAGTGCGGGGCTTTGCGATCGCACAATCGTGCTAGTATCCCTGTTGCCTTTGTTTCGGCCAAATCTGAAAATTTTCTTAGGCCCTCTTTGGGGCTCTCTTTTAGCTCATCTTCTATAGACCACTCATTTTGGTCGTTCCCTATGTCCTCGCCCAAAACGCCTATGCAACTGCGAACTGCCCTACGCCGCACCAAAATTGTGGCTACTATCGGACCTGCCACTCAAGATGCCAATGTATTGCGGGCGCTAATCGAGGCTGGGGCGACGACCCTGCGCCTAAATTTTTCCCACGGTACCCATGAAGACCATCAGCGCAGCATTCGTCTGATTCGTCAGCTTTCTTTTGAGCTGAACCAGCCTGTGGGCATTTTGCAGGATTTGCAGGGGCCCAAAATTCGCTTGGGCAAATTTGAGCATGGCTCAATTCAGCTGCAAAAAGGCGATCCCTTCACTCTGACCAGCCGTACCTTGACCGGTACCCAGGAGATCTCTTCGGTTACCTATGACCGGCTCTCTGACGAGGTGCCTGTAGGCTCCACGATTTTGCTGGACGATGGCCGGGTAGAAATGGAGGTGCTGGAGGTTGATCACGAGCAACAGGCGCTGCACTGCCGAGTCGTGGTGGGGGGCATTCTCTCCAACAGCAAAGGCGTTAACTTTCCAGGCGTATACCTGTCCATTAAGGCGATGACCGATAAGGATCGCCGCGACCTGATGTTTGGACTTAACCAGGGTGTCGACTGGGTGGCGTTGAGTTTTGTGCGCAACCCCCAAGACGTGCTGGAGATTAAGGAACTCATTGCCAACGCGGGTAAGCAAGTCCCTGTCATCGTCAAGATTGAGAAGCACGAAGCTATCGAGCAAATGGAGTCGATTCTCTCTCTGGCTGACGGAGTCATGGTGGCCCGGGGCGACCTCGGGGTTGAGCTGCCGGCTGAAGAGGTGCCGATTCTGCAAAAGCGGCTGATCGAGATTTCTAACCGTTTGGGCATTCCCGTGATCACGGCTACTCAGATGCTCGACAGCATGGTGAGTAATCCCCGCCCCACCCGCGCTGAAGTCTCTGACGTGGCCAACGCCATTTTGGATGGTACCGATGCGGTCATGCTCTCCAATGAAACCGCTGTAGGTCGCTTTCCGGTGGAAGCGGTGGCTACGATGGCCCGAATTGCGCTACGGGCAGAGCAGGATGCGCCTCCCCGGCAGCTCAACGAGATGTCAGGGGCGCGCTCTATTCCCAATGCTATTAGCCAGGCGGTTAGCAAAATTGCCTCTCAGCTCAACGCCTCGGCTATCATGACTCTGACCAAGTCGGGGGCGACGGCTCGCAACGTCTCCAAGTTTCGCCCACGTACGCCGATTCTGGCGATTACGCCTCACGTTGATATTGCGCGGCAGCTGCAGCTGGTGTGGGGTGTTCGGCCGCTGCTGGTGCTCGATTTGCCCTCAACCAGTCAGACTTTTCAGGCTGCTATGAACGTGGCCCAGGAGAAGGGTTTCCTGAGAGAGGGCGACCTAGTGGTGATGACGGCAGGAACCCTACAAGGCGTTTCTGGCTCCACGGACCTGGTGAAAGTGGATGTGGTGACGGCCGTTCTCGGTCGCGGGGTTGGCATTGGCGAGGGGTCGGTCAGCGGTCGGGCCAGAGTTGCATCCAGCGGATTAGACGTCAGCAACTTCAACCCCGGTGAAATCTTGGTCGTGCCCCGCACGAGCGCCGATTTTGTCGAGGCTATACGTCGTGCAGGCGGCATTATTACCGAGGATGACAGCTTAACAGGTCACGCAGCAGTGATTGGGCTGCGGCTGGGGGTGCCGGTGATTGTGGGCGTTAAGAACGCCACCGAAATCATTCGAGACGGTACAATCCTGACCCTAGATACCCGTCGAGGACTGGTTTATTCTGGTGCGCTGGGTCCAGTTAAGGCCGAAACCCCAGTGACTGCTTAAACCCGTTGGAGCTAGGAACGGCCTGAAGTCAGTTAGGCCAAGACTCGGTGAACTTGCCGAAGCCCTAGCTTCTAAAATCAAGTTCTTCAGAGGTGGGAAGCGGCCCGAGGGGGCTTCCCACCTTCTGGTACTTAGCTAGTAAGCAGCCATAATGGCGGCTAGATATTGGCTAAAAGGTGAACTTCTACTAGGGCAGATCCGTAGAGCAGGGTAAAACTTTACTGAAATCGTCCCTCTTTGGAAAGACTTGTCCCCTGAAGCAGAGGTTTTTGGAGGACAGGGCATAATAAAAAAACAGCCGTAGAATTACCCGAATTCCTTCTTGCCCAAATTGCTTTCGGCTGTGGCCCTGTGTTCCTGTTCCCATCGCTGGACGTCTCAATGCCCCGTCGAATTTTTATTGGAGATGTGCATGGCCACTACGACGGGCTAATGCGCCTGTGGGATGCGATCGCACCCGATGCTTCTGACGAAGTGTATTTTGTTGGTGACCTGATTGATCGCGGACCCAAGAGCGCTCAGGTAATCAACTTTGTGCGCAAGCATGCTCGAGGCTGCGTTCGGGGCAACCATGAACAGCTGCTGCTCGATTCCTTTGTCGGTGGCAACGTCAACATGTCTACTCTGCAGGGCTGGCTGTACAGCGGCGGACAGGCGACGCTGAGCAGCTATGGAGGCTCTGCCGAGGCGTTGATGGAGCACATGGACTGGATTCGTACGCTGCCCCTCTACATTGATCTCAACGACATCTGGCTAGTGCACGCAGGCGTGAACCCTAACCTGTCAATTCCAAAGCAGAGCAGCTACGAGCTCTGCTGGATTCGAGACACCTTCCACGGCAGCGAGAAGCCCTACTTCGACGACAAGCTCATTGTTACCGGGCACACCATTACTTTTACATTCCCCAACGTGCAGCCGGGTCAACTGGTGCAGGGGCGCGGCTGGCTCGATATCGATACGGGCGTATACCATCCTCGTAGTGGTTGGCTAACGGCGCTTGATTGGGATTATTGCCGAGTTTTCCAGGTCAACGTGTTTGAGCAACGGGTGCGCATTCGCCCTCTGCAAGAGGCCATTACCCACATTGCGCCTCACCAGGTAAAGCGCCGCCAGCGCGATGTGGTGAGCAAGTAGAAGCTTCGGCCCTAGGGCCTACCTACCAACGCTGGCGATGGGTGACTTTGAGGGCAAGTGCCTTCAGGGCGAATGCTTTGAGAACACTTGCAGTCGACTCCAGGTCCAAACCCCAATCTGTATCGCCCTCAGCAATGGCGGTCAGCGTAGTGGTGGGGAGAGAGCGCACAAAGGCTTTGCCGAGCGCCTCACTGCTGGGCGGCAGGGGCTCTGGCAGCAGCAGCGTAACCGGCATGGTTAGCTGTGCTAGCTGGTAGTGCACCAATTCACCTTTGATTTCGGCCTGCCGCCGCCTAAACAGAATGCGGCAGGCAGCTGGATGCCGCAGCAGTTCTTGTCTAAGGGCCCAGACTTGCCGCAGCCAGTTCTGACCTCCCAAAAGCCGAATCAGGGGGGAGGCCGCCTGTAGGACTGCTGCATACAGAGAGAACCGACCTGCCAGCTGCCGCTGCAGCCGCCAGCGCGATCGCGCCACTGTGGGTTCTAGCCCCTCGGGTTCAATCAGGGCCAGCCCCGCGATCCGGTCAGGGTACTGAAGCGCAAACTGTGCGGCCACCCAGGCTCCCAGAGAGTGGCCGACTAAGCAGCAGCGGGAGATCCGCAGGGTTTGCAGTAGCTGGGCTAGGGCTTCCACCTGCAGCGCTACTGAGTGGGCGGTGCCCGGCTGGCTTCTCGATTCGCCGAACCCCAGTAGGTCGGGAGCCAGACAGTGAAAATCACCGCTTAGCGCCGCCACAAGAGGCTGCCACTGAAGTCCATCCTGCCAAGAGCCATGCAGGAAAACCAGCGTTTCTCCCCGCCCGGTCTCATGCCAAAACAGCCCTCCGGTAGCGAGCTGAAGGCGCCCTGTACGAATTGTGGGATCTTTGCCAGTCATGATTACCTACAGGGTAGAAACACCGATTTGCAGAGGCTAAGCCAGAATGGTATCGCCCCGCAGATAGTCCTGCATTTGCCGGGTGTGGTCGTGGGAGAGGTTCTCCTGCAGCACCATCTGGGGCAAAAAGGCTTTGACATCGAGCACTTCTCGCGTGTCAGCGACTCGTGGAGTGCCCTGCACATGAATTGCGATCGCTACGCAAATCGAATGAAACCGCGGGTCGCGGCTAGGTGAGGAGTACACCCCCACCAACCGCTCGACACCCACCAACTCAAGACCGGTTTCCTCATGCAGCTCCCGCCGGGCCGAGGTGATGACATCTTCTCCCCAATCAATTAAGCCGCCGGGCAGGCCCCAACGCCCTGTGTCGCGGCGACGAATGAGCACAATGCGACCATCGGGCAGAACCGGAATAACGCAGGTCCCTAGGATAGGGCGTCTGAGAATTAGCCCTAGCAGGGTCCGCACAGAGTACCAAAAGTAACGCATGGCGTCTACAGCGCCTCTAGGTCGGCGAGAACCTCTTCAGCGTGGGTTTCGGGCTTGACCTTGCGGTAAATTTTCTCTAGAGTGCCGTCGGGTCCAATGATAAAGGTGCTGCGGCTGATGCCGATATACTCTTTGCCCATAAATTTTTTGGGGCCGTAGCTCTCGTAGGCGCTGGCTACTTGGCCGCCCTCGTCAATCAGCAGCGGAAAGGGCAGGTTGAATTTAGTGGCAAACTTGGCGTGAGACTTAGCATCGTCCGTGCTGATTCCCAAAACTGCTACAGACTTATCCTGGTAGGTCTCGTAGGCATCGCGAAAGCCGCAAGCTTCTTTGGTGCAGCCTGGCGTGTTGTCTCGGGGGTAGAAGTACAAAACGACGCGCTGGCCCCGCAGACTGCCTAGGCTAACCGTGTTGCCGTCGCCGTCGGGCAGGCTAAAGTCGGGAGCCGGATCTCCTACCTTCAAGGTCATAGTGTTTGTTCTCAGGTCGCGTGGTTTTTGAGGGTAATCTTAAAAATTGTATACCGGCACTTGGAGCAGGTCGATCACTACCCCTGCCGATCCGCTCGGAAAACCAGTTTAACTGGACTCTGGCCAAAGGAGAGATAAGTGAAAAGATCAGCTCAAGATGGGCTCAAGATGGGCTAAATACTGGCTGTACTAGCGGCTGAAACTGGTCGACCCACTGAGCCTGGCTGACGGCCAGAGTAGGATAGGCGCGTTTGCCGTAGTCGGCACCAACGCTGAGGGGAAACGGCTCAGACCTATCTAACGGTACCCAACACCCACCAGCAGCCTGAAGAATCGGCCAAGCTGCCGCGATGTCCCAAATTTTGGGTGTAGCCTCGACAGCGCCTAGAGTGTACCCGGCAGCTACGGTCAGCAGATTGTAAGCAGCCGTTCCTAGAATGCGTATTTTGCAGGGAAAAGGCTTGGCTAAGACGGCAGTGCTGCGGGCACAGAGACTAAAGAACTGGTTCTTAGCAGGGGCGGCCGGGCTGGTGTGAATAGGTTTGCCGTTGAGGTAGGCCCCGCTAGGGAGGGTTAGCCCAGAGTCACCTGCCCAGTAGCCGTAAAAGGACTGCTCTAGCGGGGGAAGATAGACATACCCAAAAACAGGGGTGCCCCGATATAGCAGCCCCAGGGAAATGGCCCACAGGGGAATACCGCGAGTGAAGTTGGTGGTGCCGTCAATGGGGTCAATGATCCAGCACCAGTCGGTGTCAGGAAAGTGGTGCTCCACCTCTTCACTAAGTACCCCGTGATCTGGAAATGCTGTGAGAAGGGCGGTTCTAAGGGCTTCATCGGCCCACCTATCGGAGGCTGTTACTAGGCTGCCGTCAGCTTTTTCGTTGGCATGGACCTGCCCAAAGTCTTGCAGCAGGCGCTGGCCTACTTGAGCGGTGATCTGCTGGGCGCTAGTGAGAATGTCGCTCCAGAACGGATCTGTTTCAGACGTAGCCGAGGTGCTCATAGGGGTTAGTCCAGATCGCGTTCCAAGGCGGCTGCGATCGCATCCTTCGCGTTCGCCTGAAACTCCTGAATGTTCACTCGGCTCAGCAGGAAAATTGCCAGCAGCATGCCTACGGCCTGGGTCAAAAATACCAGGGCATAGGCCGGCAGAAACTGAGCATCCCCACCAGCAACCTGCCGTACGACGGCCTTGCCCGCATCTAACAAGCCGCCACCAAGTACGGTAGCGCTGCCTCGTGCGATCGCTTGGGCTAAACCCCAGGCCCCAATGAAGGTACCTGCCGTTTCCGCGACAGTCAGATCCAGCATTAGCACGATGGCGCCAAGGGTTAGCACCCCAGAGGCAATGCCAAAGCAGAAGACTGCGGTCATCAGTAGGGAGGGCTCACCCGTGAGACCAGAGAGGCTAAGCATGACCAAGCAAATGGCGGCCCATAAGCAGCCCAAACCAACCGTGCGCTTCTTGCCAAGACGCGGCACGACAAAGAACCCTGTCACCACAATGCCGATCAGCGTACCCATGCCAAAGGCGGCATTTAGCTGCGTCGTCTCTGAAATTCTCATGCCAAAGACTTCGCCCCCATAGGGCTCAAGAATGGCGTCCTGCATAAACAGGCTGAGGCTGAGCACTAGCAAAAATGTAAAAAAGAGCCCTGTCTGGCGGCTGGCCGTGAGAACTTTGAGCGCTCGACCTAGGGTAATGCTGTCTTCTCGTGCACTTAGGGAGGAGCGGCTGCTGAGCCGGGAGTATTTCTTCTCAATGCCGTAAGTGCTAACTACGCAGAGCAGACAGACAATCGCGGGGGCAATAATAAAAAGACGGTTGATGGAGGCCTGAATCTGCTCTAGGGGAGCATCCAGTTCGACTGGCTTAAGCACAATAGAGGAGATGATGACGCCCGTGATGATGCCCACCATCAGCATGGCCCAACCAATACCTACCAACCGCGAACGGCTGCTCTCATCGGAGACATCTACCAGCAGGGCCGTAAACGGAGTAGACGTCGCGCTGAGAGCTAACCCATAAACGGCAAAAATCAGCGCCAGCAAACCCACCCAAGGGTAGGCCTGAGCGCCCCAGCCAACGCCAGCCATGCTGTTGCCCAGCTGCCAAATCACCTGCACTGCGACAAAAGAGGTCAGAGCCACACTCAGAATGCCAAGCCAGATGTAGCCGCTGCGATGGTGCCCTAATAGGGGTTTAGAGTCGGAGAGCTGCCCAAACCACACTCTGGCGGGAGCCATAAACTGGTGAACGGCGATGGTGCCAGCGGCAATTAGGGCCGGTACCTGCAGCTCGTCGATCATGACCCGGTTGAGAATGCCCAAAGTGAGCAGGGACATAATTCCCAAGCCCATATTAAAGACGCCTAGCCGCAGCATGGTGAAGATCGTCAGGCTGGGCTGGGTTACTCCAGAGGGCGTATTGGGGGTTGGAGACGCGTCATGGGTAGTCATGATCGGTTCTGAACAATACCGGGTCTGTACTACCTAATCAGCATATCGGTTGATGGAGGTTTGTGGTCTATGTTGCGGTTCCTGCAATGTACCTGCATCCCCAGTTTAGGAAGCTATGATACATCTAGGGGCGTGCTTCCCCAAAGCTCGGGTTTGGTCTTTGAGACCGGAGCCTTAAACAACTAGTTGCTAATAGCAAAGTTGCCGTCCAACTCAACTCTTTGAGCTAGCCCCTCCACAAAGCTCCCGACCAGTAGCCCCCAAAAGCCTCATGTTGGAATTTGTTTCCTCTCGCTTCCAGCTGCCTAAGCAGGACGTAGCTGAGATCCTTCAGGTGCATCAGATGGCCCAGGATTTCCGGCGGGAGGTGGAGCAGCGCGAGCAGTTCGAAGCTTACTGCGCCTGGTACAACCACGTTTCCCTGCAAAATCAGCTAGATTGGGCAGCTATGCAAAAGGAAGCTCAGCTGCTCGACTGGTTCAAAGGCCATCGGTCTTAGTCAGACTGCTTCAGCGAACCTGGTAAAGCTACTGCACTGTGCTCCTGAACTTTAATATCTCCAAATCAATACTGCTTGGGCACCCATCAAAGAGCTGCGAATTAGGACGCAACCAGCTCTAGCTCATCCTTGCGCAGGTGAGCTTTGAATGGACGCTTGGCTCCCTCCACCTGAAATTCAACGCTGATGGGAAAGTTGGGGCTGATCGGGCGGCCCTGGTAATCGGAGAGCACCTGCACAACGACGCCTTCCAGGCCCTTGGCATCAAAGGCTTCATTGCGGTGGAGCGGATGGTGGTAAAAAACTACAGATTCTTTAACGCGGACGCGATCGCCAATATTCATATTCACACAGTCGCCTTCACACAGTGCCCCAACTGGCCCTACCTGAAGTCTGAGCAAGTGGGCCGGGATGCCAAAATTTTGCAACCCTACTATCTTTGCATAGGTTGGCACCCCCTCTGCATTGGAGCCTGTGGGGTTGAGGATTAAGGCGACTGGGTTTCGACTAGCGATCTGCCTGAACCATCCCTAGAAAAGGGTGAGCAGAGCGCATCGTCACTAGTAGGCCCGCAGCACCAGTTGGTCAACGCGCTGACCTCCCAACGGCTTGACTCGGTAGGTGATATAGCCTTGAGGATCGCTCGGGGCAGTTGCCAAATGGCCCTGCCAGCGCAGATAGTGAATGCGGCAGGCAGGAGCAGAAACGACTCGATAGCAGTGATCTTCTCCTGCTACATAGATGACGTCGTTGATGTTGAGTAGCGCACTGGCTCGATGGGGTGAAAAGGGTTTCATTGCAGGTTCTAGAGGCGGTAGGCAAACACTTTGATGGCTAAGCTGGGCAAATAGTAGCTTTATATACAGAATAATCTTGTATTTTGTGGATAAACACGGCGGGTCATGGTTTCCAAGCTTTTTTGCGAATCGTTGCGCAGATCGCAAGGAATACTGCTGCCAGGAAACTATCTCTATCCTGCTAAACCTCACTGGGATCGGCCTCTGTCAGGCGATGTGTGTCCTTTGACGGGTTTGTTGCGGGAATTTTGCTTGGCTTTAAGTGTTTAAGGGAACGTCGTTGAGTCTTGAGGTGCTGAGTGCTCGGGCCGAAATGCGTTTCCTGGGTTAATTCCATAGAAAAAGTCAGGGGTGTAATTCGTGTAGGAATTACACCCCTGACCTAGCCATGTTCGGGCAGGCTAATGCCTAACCTGAATAAATTTTTATTCCTCTATCAGTTCACTGACCTTGGCATGCATAGCCGCAATTGACGGATGGTGCTGCACAGCGACGTGGTAGCGCTCTCGCAGGGCTGTGCCCGTAGCCGAGGTTTGGAGCAAATCACGGGCTTCCTGCAGCAGTTCCTCGGCTTTTTCAGGCGGCTGCGGCTGTTTTGACATTAAGACTTCGTCGATCTGCACAATGAACTTTGAGATTGGCCGTAACCAGCTAAACCATTCGTGACCGATTACCAGCTGAAAGTATTCCCCTTTGGTTCGAATGCGGCCATTGGCTTGCTCATAGCTTTCCCGCTCGGCCTCGAGAAGGGCCTTATGCAGCTTGAGGAGGATAGGTCTTAGCTCGCGCAGACGCTGAAAGGCGAGATCGGAGGAAAAATTACCGGCTGTCATTCACTCAGGTTCGCAAACGCTCCTTTCACCTTTCCATTTTTTCCAGCCCTTTTCAAGCAGTCTCAACCAACCTAAGGGTTAGCAGTCCTGCTCAGCCGATGGGGTGAGGGGTATGCGCTGGTCAAAGACCGGCCTAGGGCGATCGCAAAACTGCACCAATACACTGCTGAGGTTAAACCTCTTGGGCGCAGTGTCTGAACTGCTGCTTGCAGCTAACCCTTGTGCCAGTTTCAACTAGTTGCTGAAGGTCTGGAACTCGGAGAT
>DATNQE010000498.1:0-2041 GCA_036702895.1 Trichocoleus sp.
TAGGAAAAGCGTATGCAGGATGCCCCCAGCGCGGCTTTAGTTTCGGCCTACCAGTTTCGGCGGCAGCTTCAGGCTGGATCTGCGATCGCACTTCGCTCCTGTCGGTGGCGCCAGTGGGGTTTTGTCGGGCTCTCGGCGCTGGCGGCAGCTCTGGCCGTTTTACCCTGCCTGGCAGGCAATGGACTTGAGTCGGCACTACCGCTAGCCGGAGTTAACCCAGCTTTGGGGCTAGTGCTTACAGGACTGGGCGTCACGGTGCTGGGGAGCATTTGCCAGCAGCAGGGGCAGCAAGCTTGGCAGGCTTTGGCGGCTGGAGCTGCGGGTGTAGATCGGGCGATTTACCTGTACCGAACGATTTTGCAGCGGCTGCCAGAGCGCGATCAGTGGTTGACTCATCAGGTTGCTCAGGTGCAGCACCAGCTGCAAGTCCAGTTGGGAGATGACTGGGTGCAGCCGCTGCCCCTGGCATTCGATAACGAAGACATTGCAGATTTGGCCGACTTGAACCCCGAGACTTATCTACAGCAGCGGTTGGTGGTGCAGCAGCAGCAGGGCACCCAGCAATTAGCGCAGAGCCTGGTGAGCCGCCAGTTTTATCAGCTGGCGACGCTGCTCACAGGTGGGCTGATCGTGCTGCTCCCGTGGTGGGGCGTGACCGGCATGGGGCTAAGTGCGATCGCAGCTACCCTCGGACTCGGCACACTTTGGCTGTCGGTGGAGCTCAACCCAAGGATTACAGCCTTAAGTCAACTTCAGCACGGGCTGGGCCGCTTGCAGGATTACTGGCACGCCCTTCCCAGCCGCACTGGGGCACAGTTTGCGCAGCTAGTGATGGCGACGGAGACTCTGTTAGAGCTGCCATACCATCGATTCAGCGCCCCAGGGAATGGGGTAGATATGCTGCAGAGGGCGCCCGATCTCTTACAGCAGGCGTTGGCGAAAGCGCCTCAAACGCTGGATAGCCTGCTTCAGGCGCAAACTCAGAGGCCCTTCGAATCAAGCTCCTCAGCTGGCACAGCAGCCCCCTCCACAATTGTGGAGAAACCCTTAGAGGAGTCTTTAGAGGGGTCTTTAGAACCAGCTGCATCAACGCCAACCCTAGCCTGCCAAAGCCAGGGTTCGGCTCAGGCCAACGGCAATGGGCAGGCAGCCAGTGGGCAATCAGCCAATGGACAAGCGCCTAAAGGGCAGACGGCTGTGGCTAGTGAAGTTAAAGCTGCGCTGGCGTCTACCTCGACTCAACCGGCTCAAAGGGGACGGCCTCACGTTTTTGTGGTGATGCCCTTTGGCCGCAAGCAGGGGGCCGATGGTCGTTGGTACAACTTCAACAGCATCTATCAAACATTGATTAGGCCGGCCATTGAAGATGCTGGGTTTGAAGCGTTTCGGGCGGACGAGGAGGAAACCAGCGGCGACATTCTCACCGACATGTTCCAGGAGCTGCTGCTAGCCGATATGGTCGTGGCCGATCTCAGTATCGACAACGCCAACGCCTTCTACGAGCTGGGCATCCGCCACGCACTACGGCGGCGCGGAGTTGTGCACATTCAGGCTGGCCGGGCCTACATGCCCTTTGACATCTTTAATGTGAGAACCCTGCCCTATCACTGTGACGATACAGGCTGCCCCGATCCTGCCTCTGTAGAGAAGGACAAAAAGGCGCTGACCAAACTGCTGCAAAACACCTGGAACTCCGATCGCAATCAGGTTCACAGTCCCATCTTTAACCTCCTCTCGGGGCTGGTCGAACCCGACCGCAAGTCTTTGCAAACGCCTCTCGCCAGGGGCTATTGGCAGGAGTACACCACGCTGCAGGGGCGCATCAGCACGGCCCAGCGCCAGAAGCGCATTGGGGATGTGGTGCTGCTGGCTGAAGAGGTCAGTAATCCCCTGATTAAGGAAGACATTATTGCTGAGGCCGGTATGGCGCTGCGCAACATGGGCAATTCGGCGTTGGCCCTGAAGGAGTATCGCCAGGGCCTCAAGCTCAACCCAGAGAATGTGACCTTTCGCTGTGAAGAGGCGTTTCACCTGAGTCGCT
>DATNQE010000500.1:0-7022 GCA_036702895.1 Trichocoleus sp.
TGGCGCCGTCTCATGTGCTGCTGGCGCTGGGTCGCTCTGAGGAATTGGCTCTGGCCTCCCTACGCTTTGGCCTAGGAAGATTTACTACCGAGGCTGAGATTGACCAAGTGGCAAAAGGCGCGATCGCAACCATCCAGTCCCTACGACAGGCTACGACTGCCTATTCCTCAACCGGTGGCTAGGGGAGCACGCAGTAACCATCTCGGCCTTGAGCCTTAGCCTGATAGAGCGCCCGATCCGCTGCCTGAACCAAAGCCGCTGGAGAATCAACCGACAGCGTATCTAGGCTGACAATTCCCATGCTGATGGTCACTTGGGCTGGGGTTGAGAGGCCCGCTACCGGCAGCCGCAGTTGGCGGACGACTGTTAGGATGTCTTCCCCGAGCGTGAGGGCGCCCGGCAGGTCCGTATCGGGCAGCACTACAGCAAACTCCTCCCCACCAAAGCGGGCCAGCAGATCGCCAGGTCGCTTAAGCACTCCCGCAATGGCTTGGGCAATTGCCTTCAGGCAGTCGTCGCCCACCGGATGTCCGTAGGTATCGTTAAAGCGCTTGAAGTGATCCACGTCGCAGAGAATCAGCGCCAGAGGGGTGCCCTGCCGCTGCTGACGGCGGTACTCCGTGTCTAGATATTCATCAAAAAACCGGCGGTTGGCGATCTGAGTCAGCCCGTCTAAGTGAGCCAGCCGATTGAGCTCCTGGTTGGCCCGATGGAGCCGCCGGTATAGCTCCGCCTGCTGGATACTGATTGCGAGCTGGTCGGCTACTTTGGCAATAAGCTGCTGCTCATCCTGGCTCCAAATGCGGGTGCGATCGCACTGGTGCAGGCACAGGAGCCCCCGCACCCGCCCCTCAAAGCGAATAGCTACACATAAAAAGGCCCGCACCTGAGCTCGTCTAAAGAACGGCTGCAGGGGCTTCAGCCATTCAGCTTGGGCGACATCTGCAACCGCAATCGCCTCAGGCCGCTCAAACAGGGCCTGCACCAGAGGGTTACCGGCAATGGGCATGGCCTGGTCGCGCAGCGGCTCTACGCCAGGGGCTTCCAGACTCATGCAGTAAACAAAGGTATCGTCATGCTGACGGCCGAGACGTACTACGCTGCGGCTCACCTGGAACGACGACAGCAGGCTCTGAGCCGCCAGGTGCAGCACCTCGTCCAGGTTTAAGCTGGTGCGAATGGTCTGCACCAGCTCATTGAGGAGGGTCTGCTGCCGCGCCTGCTGTCGACTCTGGTCGTAGAGCTGGCTCTGCTGTATAGCCATACCAACCTGCAGGGCTAACTGCTGAGTCAGCTCAACCTCCCAACTCTGCCAGAGGCGAGGAGCGGCGCAGTGCTGCACCGCCAGTAGGCCCCAGAGCTGATGCTGACTGACCAACAGGGGCACTACGATATGGGCTTTGACCTCAAATGGCGCTAGCAGCGCTAAGTAGCAGGGTGCCAGTTCTGCCGCCTGTAGGTCGGCCAGCACTTGACTCTGGCCGTTCTGGTAGCGCTCCAGGCAAGGAAAAACGGTTAAACACGGATCTAGCAGTACCACCCCCTGCATGGACAAATAGTCTCCTGCTAGAGACTCGGCAATCACCATGCCGCTGCCATCGGGCTCAAGCCGGTAGACAACCACCCGGTTGACCTGGAGCAGCTGCTGCATCTGCTCGGTGGTCGTGGCCAAAATCTCTTCCAAATCGAGGGATTGACGGACAGCAAACGCAAGAGCATTGAGGATTCCTCCCCGCTCAGCCTGCTGGCGCAGCTGCTCCTCTAGCTGCTGGCGCTCGGTAGCATCATGAAACACCAGCACGCCCCCCAGCAACTCTCCCGGGTCTGCGCACGCTTGGTCTGGGGAATGATCCTGTATGGATGAAGCTGAGCCGTTTACCGGAAGAATCTGGCCCTGGCGCGTCTGCAGCCACCAGGTCTGATCTACGATGGCCGAGGCCTGCTGTAGCGCCTGGTGCAGGGGATGGGGCGTCAGCAGCTGGTCGCTTTGATCAACTAGCCGGATCACGCGCTCTATAGGCTGCCCTAGAGCCGCCTGGCGCGACCAGCCCGAGAGGGTTTCTGCCTCTGAGTTAATAAAGGTTACGCGGCCTTGAATATCGGTGGTGACGACACTGTCTCCCAAACACTCTAAGGCGTTCTCCAAATGGGTTTCGGCGTACCCTAGAGCCCTTTCCTGACGATGGCGGCGCAGAGCAATTTCGATGCTGGCCCGCAGATCAGGCCCTCGAAAGGGTTTGACTAAATAGCCAAAGGGAGAGGTTGCGATCGCGCGCTGCACCGTCCGCTCATCGGCGTAGGCAGTGAGGAAAATCACTGGAATGCTGAGCTGGTTTTGAATTGCTTCAGCCGCCTCAATACCATCGATATCTCCCGGCAGCCGAATGTCCATCAGCACTAAATCGGGTCGGGCACTGCGGGCTGTATCAATTGCGCCCTGCCCAGAAGCCACCTCGTCAATAATCTGGTGGCCCAGCTCCTCCAGAGTTTCCCGAATATTCCAAGCCGCAATCGGCTCATCTTCGACGATTAAAACACTGGCCATAGACCATTAGCCCACAGCAGACGAAAACATCCGTCTTGAATTCGTCTCATTAGGATTGGCAGCAACAGCCTTGACGACAAACTGAACCGCAAATGTGGTTTGGTGGCCTCGCTCAACCTCTAAGTGCCCCTGGATGCGCTGGGTCAGTAAACGCACCAGCTTGAGGCCCATGGAGTTAGAGCGATCAAGACTAAAATCGGCAGGTAGCCAGTCGCCTGGATGACTCACCGCTAGTCGATAGCAGTCAGGCGCAGCGGCTCCCAACGATACTCTTAACGTCCCCGCAGGCTGCTGGGACAATCCGTGTTTCAGGGCGTTGGTTACCAGCTCATTCAGAATCAACCCTAGGGCGATTGCCAGTTCACCCGAAATAGAGAGATTTACCGAAGTGGCAACCTGTGGAGTCAGTACAGCCTCAGCATCGTAAATGTGTAGCAGACCCGAGACCAGCCGCTGAATATACCGGTTAAAGTCAATTTGAACCAAATTACCAGACTGGTAAAGAATTTCGTGGACCAGCGCCATAGCCATCACCCGGTTCTGACTGGAAAAAAGGGCACTGCGCGCAGCCACATCCTGAACTCGCTTGGCCTGCAGCTCCAACAAGCTGGAGATAATCTGCAGATTGTTGTTGACCCGGTGGTGCACCTCTGCCAGCAGCAAATCCTTTTCCTGCAAAGAGGCGCGCAGCTCGCCCTCCATTCGCTTGAGGGCCGTAATGTCCTGCACAATGCCAGTGAGATAACAAACATTGCCTGCCTCATCACGAACTGTAGAGATCGTAACGTAGCTCCACAGGGGCTCCCCATTTTTGCGCAGATAGCGCTTCTCCAGAGAGCAGGCGGGAGCCGATGGTGGCAGCCTCAAGAGCTCTTGTTCCCCATTCTGCGGCAAATCGGCAGGATGGGTAATGTCGTAAAAGGTGAGCGCCAGCAGCTCCTCCTGGCTGTATCCCAGCAGCTGGCAAAGCGCTGGGTTCACCCAGAGAAAGCGGCCTGATAAATCGCAGTGGCACATTCCTACGGCTAACTGCTCAGAGGTAGAGCGAAAGCGGGCCTCATTCTGCCGTAGCACTACCTCGATCTGCTTAAGGTGGGAACTATCAACATCAGGCCCAGGATTACTAGACCGAAAGTTAGTAGGGTCAGGATTGGCAGGCTCAAGGGTGCCAGACCCAGAAATGGTCCCCGCTTCGGGCACATTTTCAGGGATAGCCTCAAGGACACTGCCCGCAGCGACTTCAAAAGACGCAGCTTCATGGATATCAGTATTAGACATCTCATCGTCTTCCAGTGAGGCGGCTAAAAGTGCCTCCAGAGTCACTAAGGGAACAGCAGCCTGCTGAGCAGTCGCCGTTAGATGAGCTCGACTAGCGTGGGTAAGCGGCAGCTCTGCCAGCTGTTGCTGCAGAGCCTGCAGGCGCTGCCGAATCTGCTGAAGTGCCTTTTGGGCCTCGGTTGCAGCCATGGCTCTTGTTTCCTGCTAGATATCTCCTGCCCAGCCTCCTGATGGTGTTCCTGCCTCGCTTTCCGAAATTTAAGATGGCTCAGGCAATAGGGCGAACTGTGTAGTTAGTCTTGTGCGCTTCAGCTTCCTATCCTGATTATGAAAGACGAAATAGAGCAAAGCCGAAAAATTTAGTATTTACCAACCCCTGCTCGGCTATAAGTGTCCCCTAACGCAAATGCTGCCGCCCTTCTGCCGCCAGCACCGCGCTGCGGGTAGCCGCTAGCGCTCCTGGCTCTACCGAAATGGACGAGATCCCCCACTGCACCAAGGCATCGATTAGCTCTGGATAGCGCACAGGTGCCTGGCCACAGATAGAACAAGCCAAACCCTGCTGCCGGGCTGTCTGCACTAGGTGAGCCAAGGCCGCAACCACCGCCGGATGCCGCTCGTCGTAGGCAGAGGCCATTATGGGCTGGTCCCGATCAACTGCCAGTAGCAGCTGAGTTAAGTCATTGCTGCCAATAGCAACCCCCTGCACACCCGCCTGGCGATAGGCAGGCAGCAGAAACAGCACAGAGGGCACTTCAGCCATAATCCACAGCTGAAAAGAGGGTACCTGCAGCAGCCGCGCCTGCTCTACCCACTGACGGCAGAGGGAAAACTCTTCTACCGTGCGGACGAAGGGCAGCATGAGCTGTAAGTTGGTGTGTCCCTGGCGCTGTAGCTCTGCCAATGCCGCTAACTCTATCTTAAAGAGGCGAGGGTCGAGCTGGTAGCTAAAGGTGCCCCGGATGCCTAGTATCGGGTTAGGTTCAATGGGGGGACTACCCACCAGTGAGATCCATTCATGCGATCGCAAGTCCAGCGACCGATAGCGCACCGGTTTGGGCGCAACCGCCGCTAGCAGAGGGGCGAGCTTAGCTACTAGATGCGCCTGCAGCTCAGCTCCGTAGCCCTGAGCTACCCACTGCTGCGGATGGCGGCCCTCCAGCACATCGATCAGCAGCCACTCTGAGCGCAGCAGTCCGACTCCATCTAGGTTGTCTAAAGGCAAATCGGCCAAGCGCTGCACCTGACTCAGATTAACCATCACCCCGGTTGCTGTGGGCGCGTGGTGAGGCGAACTAGGGAAGCCGACTCGTTTTGACGAGAGGGCAGACTGCTGAAGAGCTGGCTGAGACAGTTGGGGGTGGAGTTGGGACTGAAACAGAGGTCGAGCCGCCTGATCCTCTGGCAGCAGATAAACGATGCCGCGATCGCCATCGAGCCACAGCGCATCTCCTGTCGCTAGCAGCTCGGTAGCTTGAGGCGCCCCCACCACCGCCGGAATGTTGAGCTCTCGGGCTAAAATCGCCGCATGGCAAGTAGCTCCGCCTCGCACGGTAACAATTCCGGCCACGCCCTGCAGCCGCACACACATCTCGGGCTGCAAATCCGGCAGCACCACAATGCAGCCGGGCGGCAAGGAGAGATCCCTTGCCAGGCTGCCAGTTTTGAGCACCACAGCAGGCGCCAAAGCTCGCCCTGAAGCGGCTCCAATCCCCTGCACCACGCCTTTGACCAAGGGCAGTAAGGCGTCTTCCCCAGGCGAAGGTTTTGCTTGGGCAGTCCCTGGCGCAGCCGAAGTCGCTGGTCGCTGAGTGACCTGAGTAATGATTAGCCGTGGCGGTTGGGCTGGGGCCGGGGTATAGATCAGCCACTCCAACTGCAGTGGGCCAGCTGACTGCTGCTGCACCTGCTGCCCTAGCTGCTGAAGCTCCAGCAGTTGATCGCGAGTTAGGGGGTTTACCAGCTCGGGCTGCTCCCGGTGGTTGACCCTTAGCGGGCCCATAACCTTGCCAGACACCCCCTGCCGCACCTGATAAATCCGCTCCTGATAACCCGGTTGCCAGCTAAATCGACCCGGCTGCAGAGACGCCCAGCGGCAGCGGGCAGGAATCGCCTCCCCCTGAGACAGCACCAGGCCTAGGCCCAAAACCACCTCCAAAACACAGGTTGTCTCGCTCAATGTGAGGGTGCCGCTGATCTCGGCCGGGTAAAGCGGCTGCACCAGGGTTGCTAATCGCACCTGCTGCAGGGAGTGGCAGTGCTGCCGCCAAACCACCAGGTTGTACGCCCGCAGCGTTTCGGCCCAAAGCAGCTTGAGTTCAACTGCGATCGCATCAGACTGAGCAGCGCAGATACGGGCTGTTATTAACCCCTGCAGATCAGCTGCAGCCGGTGGCGGCAGCGGCGGCGATGGCACTACCAGCAGCGACGGCCGCAGCATCAGCCAGGGTGATTGCACATCCGCCAGCAGCGTCGTAGCATCAACGTCTAAAGGCTCCAGAAAAGGCTCCAGAGGCCTGCTCAAAAACGCTTGGCGTAGGGTGGCAGCAGTCTGCTGCAGCTGCGGCAGCTGATTGAGAGCCAGCCGCCGCAGGTCTGTTGCCCCCTGGGTTTCCAGGGCTAGTTCATCTAGGCACTGCTGCCAAGCCTGGGCCAGGAGCACCCCACCCTCAGCAACCGGCAGGCCCATTCGCCGCAGATGGCCTAAGGCCTTTGCTTTCTCCCCGACCTCAGCAAGATCCGCGTCCGCTATTTGTGCCAGTTGGCGAAAAGGAAACATTTAAGACGATGCTGCTTGGCTGGCTGGGTCAATCCGCTGGGAAAAGCAGAGTCCTCTCAAGGCAGCAACAGCCAATTTCCCGATCTGGCTATAACCCTCCCCCCTGCAAAAGGAATGTACGAGGAAGGGTCTGCAAGGCGCCCATTCTCATTATGAAACCTTAAGGTTTCGCAAAATTGGCGTTTCGCAAATTGGCGATCCCACACCTGCCGAAAGCCGCATTTGAGCCGTAAGGGTTTAGCTCAAACATCAGGGCAGTGCAGCGGCTGGGCTCGGTGCATAGATTGTGCCAAGCCTTTAGAAGATCCTTAATTCTACGCTTACTGCGGCAGTTTAGCTCGGCCAACATAAGTATCAGTGCGCTACTAGGAACCATCATGGGGGCCTTTATCAAGTCTCATTCGGCGATGGCGGCGGCCT